>JAMCZU010000030.1 GCA_023485405.1 Patescibacteria group bacterium | reverse complement strand
ACCAACGAACATCACCCGGTGTTTGAATTTCGCGATAATAGGTCTCCCCTATTTTTGGCGGCAATTTTAAAACCCGATCTTTTTGGGCTTTAGTTAAAATATCATCAATTTTGGGCATTTCAGAAAGGTTAGAAATTTTTTCTTCAACATACTCGCGTCTTTTAGAATAATGCTCTCTAGAATATTCAAGAATTTTTTCTTTATTGGTATTTTGTCTCGTGTCGGGTGCTAAAGTCATCGCTGAAAAAGCAGCCGAGGTGACACCATCAATCGACATTTTGACATAAATATGATAATTATCTAAATTAACCAAATCAACTTCCTCAAAAACAGGCGCAAATTCTTGCTTTAAAACCGCGGCATCAGGCGCTCCCACCCGGAAAGAAATCAAGGTGCCAATGTTACCAAAAACAGCACTGATAACTTCTTCCGGCACTTGAGCGATATACTGATTGGTCATAATTAAATTCAAATGATATTTTCTTGCCTCTGATAAAATAGTGGCAAAAGATTCAGTGGCAAAATTTTGAAACTCGTCAACGTACAAGTAAAAATCTCGTCGCTCGTCTTCGGCAATAGTGGTTCGTCGCATCGCCGCTAATTGAATTTTGGTAATCATCATGGCACCCAAAAGAGCAGAGTTGTCTTCACCAATTTCACCAATAGACAAATTCATAAAAAGAATCTTGCCACTATTCATAATCTCTTCGATATTAATCGTTGATTCTGACTGACCAACAATATTACGAATAGTGGTTGAGGAGAGAAATTGTCCGACCTTATTTTGAATTGGAGCAATCGCTTCGGTCCTAAACTTCGGATCGTATTTTTCATACTCATTCACAAAGAAATCTTTGATCACCGGATCCTGAATTTTTTCAATCACCCGATTACGAAAATCTTGATCAACCAGAATTTTGGTAATCCCAAGCATGGTTGCATTAGGATAATCAAGTAAAGCCAAAATTGTATTTCGCAGGATATATTCCAACCTTGGTCCCCAAGATTCACCAAAGATTTTTTTGAAAATTCCCACGACACCGGAAGCAACAATATTTTTTAAATCTGGGCTGACACTTTCTAAAATATTAAAACCAATTGGATACATTCGATCAGCTGGATTAAATACGATCACGTCTTTAATCCTTTCCTCGGGCACAAAATTCAAAAGATGATTAATTAAATCCCCATGAGGATCAACGACCGCCACTCCCCTGCCTTCACGAATATCGTCAATGATCATATTTTCAAGTAAGGTAGATTTTCCTGTCCCAGTTTTACCAATAGCGTAAGTGTGGTAGCGTCGGTCTTTAATTTTAATACCAAATTGATGAGTCAGATGACGATAATTTGTTTTAGCGAAAATAGTGAGATCATTTCCGGGCACGTTTTCTTCAATCGGTAAATTAGCCGGTGGTTCACCTTTTTTAGAACCAGCCCAAACAATATTCGGGGTAGCCACACTAATATTAGGCAGATGAAAAATGGAAGCTAGTTCTTCGATATTTAAAATAAAGCCAGGGTCTAAAAAGGCACGATAACGATAGTATTCATAGAAATCTAAATCGTGAGTGACTGAACCCATTTCAAAACCATTTAAATTAAGCAAATTAAATTGTTTAAAAGCCGCGATTGTCGTCATTAATTTGCTGTGAGCTGTTTGTTCATCTAACGCAAAAGCAATGACCCTGATTTTTACTTCAAAACCCAATTTTGTCGCTTTTGTTTCGACACCCTTTAAACCTTCTTCTTGACTGCCAGATAATTTCGCTTCACTTTTTTCGGCGTCACCTCTTGATGATGGTGGTGTTACACCAGTTAAAATTGAAGTAAAAACTCCCGCTAGAAATCTTAGAAAAGCCGAAAAAACTCCACTCATCACCCCTTCTTTATTCATCGTGCCAGACTTGACCGCTTTGACATGATTAATACCCTTTGATTGCCAACTATCAGATATAGGTTTGGCTAAAATTTGAATCCAAATTTCTTCCGTCTTTTCAACTTTAGATAAAACGCCGGTGATGGCTGACAACGGATCAACTTCAAAATTAAGAAAAGTTTTAATTGGATAAACATCAGGATGGGTTAATTTCATTTCCGTCCCGGCCATTTTTAAATCGCCTTTTTCAATATTCTCACGTTCCTCTAAAACATAATCATCAACCTGCGCAATTTCCGCGGTAGGATATTGCGAGTAAATTTGTCCTTCAACAAAATCTTTTAAATGAACTGGCACGTAAGCGTAAAACTGAATATATTTTTCACGAGACGCAATTTCAAAGGAAAAATAATCTTGAAATTGACTGTCTTTTTTAAAAATACCGTGCAGCGCCGCAAACATCTGTTCCGCCGCCATCGGTGTTTTTTCATTGTTTTTCGGTACTTGAATTCTAAGAGTCGTAAAACGCAGCTCCTTAAACCAGTCCATTTTTTTACGAATTTGATTTGATTTATGGATTAAAGAAATTACAATAATAGGCACCGCAATCAGAATGGTGTAAAAAATTCCTTTATAAATTATTGGTTCTAGTGTATTCATTATTTTTTATTCTTATGAGCCAGACAGTTTTCGATTGTAGCCCAATTAGTTTCTCCTACTTTTGGCACTAAAATTGTGACTTCATCACCAGCACAAGCTTTAAAATAAGTTACTGATGCTTGCAATACTCGATATTTTTTACCCTCAGCTGTGACCTGACAATTATCGTCCGTGCAAGAGAGTATGCCGATTAATCTTTTTCGATCAATTGGGCCAATTTGTTTAAAAACAAATGTGCCGTCTTCGGCAATCACTAACTTTAATTTATCACCTGAGACTAATTTAGATTTAGAAGCATAATTAGCGGGTACAGGATATTTTTTACCAATCGCATCAATCATTTCCTCACCATCAAAAACACCCTCTACTACATTCCCCTTTTCTAAAGAACCATTCAGGCTTTTAGCTTCCTCTTGATAAACTTGCTCAAACAAAATTCTTTTAGCAATCGCAATTTTATTTTCCGCTTCATCCAAAATTGATTTGAGTTCTTTTAATTTTCGGTCTGTTGGTTGCATTTTTACCTCCTGCCTCGCCGAAACTTTAGTGTAGGCGGGCATTTTTTTTCTTTTTGTTTTTCAAAATAGATTTGTATTTTAACATAAATTAAGCCAAAAATCAATTCTACAAATTTACAGATTTTTAATTGGTTCGTTACCACCCAGTGGTGGTGTTTCTCCCAAAGCCTTCATTTGCTCGTGCAATTCACTTTCAATATCGGCTTTTTTTCGACAATAAGTTTGCCTAAATAAATTACGAGCATTTTCCCTCGCCACGGCATTGGAAACATTCTCTGATTTTATCCCCTTCATACTAAATGGTCTTGAAGGTGTACCATCAATCAAAAGCTTCGTATAAGTATTAAATTTATCAAGATTGGTCATGTCATCAACGCTAACACCAGGAAATTCCTTAATCATAAATTCGGCGTCAGCTGCCCCAATTCTGTAACAAATCATTGTTCCTGCGTTACCAACAACGGCATCACGAATTATTTCTGTCAGTTGGGCAATATATTGATTGGCCACGGCTAAATTGAGGCGATATTTTCTTGCCTCTGATAAAATGGTGGCAAAAGAATCAGTAGTAAAGTTTTGAAATTCATCAACATAAAGATAAAAATCTTGACGATTTTCTTCGGCGATATCGGCGCGCGAGAAAGCCGCCATTTGAATTTTGGAAACTAAAATCATCCCCAAAAGACTGGAGTTGACTTCACCGATTCTACCTTTACTTAAATTTATTAGTAATATTTTTCCTTGATCCATCGCATCGCGAATATTGAAAGAAGATTTTTTTTGGCCAATAATATTACGCATCAAGTCATTAGTCATAAAACGACCAAATTTTGAAATAAAATAATTATACATTTCTGATTTATGAAAATCGGCTGTTTTAGCCAGTTGTTGCGTCCAAAAAGCTTTTACAATTGGATCGGTCACATAAGAAATCAATTTGGTCCTAAAAGCATCGTCAGTAAAAATTCTCGGGACATCAATTAAAGTTCCTCCGCCTGGTTGATTCATAATCGTTAAAGCAGCGTTTCTAAACCAATGTTCCCACTGTGGTCCCACAATGCCGGTCTGCCCCGGATCAAATAATTTATAAAAAATTTGGATTGATTCTTGAATTAAAAAATCCCTTTCATCAATCGTGCGCCATTCCAATAAGTTTAACCCTACCGGATAGTCGGTATCGGCCGGATCGAATAAAATCACGTCTTTTACTCTTTCCGGCGGAACTTTACCCAATAAATCTTCAATCGCATCACCATTAGGATCAATAAAACAACAACCTCTCCCCTCTTTCATATCCTGTTCAAACATATTCGTATACAAAGTTGTCTTACCTACGCCAGTTTTACCAATCATAAAAATGTGGCGGCGGCGGTCATCAATTTTGATTCTGACCGGTTTTTTCTCACCACGATAAATACTTTCACCAAAAATAATACCTTCTTCTGGTAAGTTTGTTGGCGGTGCCATTTCTTTAGCTAAAAGCCAGCTGACATTTGGTGTTTCCAGAAAAACACCCGGAAAGTGAAAAACGGAAGCTAACTCTTCGGTATTGAGAATAAATTTATTTTTAGCTATGCGTCGTAAAATATAATCACGGATAGTTCGTTCATTCCCAAACTTTACCTTAAAACTATTAGAATCTGGGGTACCAAATTGACCAAAAGCAGTGGTAATATTTTTAAGATTCATTGTTGCTTCCGCCATACTTGGTGCGGTGGTGACAATTCTAATGGCCGTTAAAAGTCCGGTTTTAGCTGATTTTTCTTGCAACGCTTTTAATGTTTGTTCTTGAATTGGCGTGAGTTGAATTGGTTTTTTAAAGTTACCTGTCTCTGGAGCGTTGTCTTTTTGGCCACCGTGAAATGCACCAGTTATTATCTCAAAAATAAAACTGATCACTTTAAGATACCACTTATCAGAATAAAGTGATTTTCCTTCTTGAATTTTTTTAGCCGTCATCACCGAACTTTTTTGCCAATTATCGGTGGTGGGCGCAACAATAAGTTGAATGGCCCCACCAGAGTCTGGTCCCAATTTTGAGAGTGCATTTGTCAGGGCATTTAAAGGATCTGACTCTAAGTAACGATAAGTTTTAATTGGCAGAACAAATTTTTTCAAAAGTTTTAACTCAGCACTAGTCATTGCTCCTTTTTGAGATTTAAAGATATTAGGAATTTTTGCTTTAGTAATTTTGGATGTTGGCCAATAAGAATTGATTTGTCGCTCAATAATATCTTCAATTTCTCGTGGACAAATACAGAAAAAACCCATTTTACCATCTAGGGCCACGATTTCAAGTGAAATTTGGCTTTGTAAATTATAGATTTTTTTCTCAAATTGACCTTCGTAGAGACTGCCCAGTGATGAAAAAAATTGTTCGGCTACCGCAATCTTTTCCTGAAAATCTTTAGCTTGATGAGTCTCTGTTTGATTCTTTTCTTGAGGAATGCTGATTTCAAAAATTCTTAAGTTCTTGACTCGGTGAAGTTCATATTTTAATTTATTGGCCAAAAAAATAGACCTTATGATGTAGAGAATCACAAAAACAAAGAACAAAAAACCAACAGTAATAAAAATATTAAAAAGATCGCTACCTATTTCCAAAACCCCTCCCTTTATATTTTAAGATTATTCTTGTAAGGAGTTAAGTTCTTCTGTTAATTTCGAAGCTTCCACTTCAAGATATATAGGACTATTCGTAACGTCCCCTTCTTCAATAGCTGAAGATTGATAATCAACTGACTCTTTTTTTTCTTGAGGACTAACTGGTTCCTGACCTAAGCCTTCGCCCACTTCTTCGATAACCATTTCGGGTTCCGCCGTGACTTCTTTTGCTACTTTTGTTTCTTCTGATTTTGATGGTGTTTCTTCAATTGGTACACCTAAACCTTCCGGGGTTTGCTCCGGCTCAACTTTAGGAATTTCAGGCGTATTCGGCCTTAAAGGTTCTTTTTGATTCATTAAGTTTTCTCCCTACTATTAGTATATAACTAGAACAACTAAAACAAAAGACTTTAGTTTAAAAGTTAGATTTTTTCCCTTATTCTTCTGGTTAACTCTTGAAGAATAAAAAGATTGTGTAAAGATGTCAAACGCATTCCCAGCATTTCTTTTTCTTTGATTAAATGAGAAATATAAGCCCTGGTGTAACCTTGGCTGCAAGCAGGACAGCTACAATCCTTCATCATCGGTTTTTGATCATAACGATATTTTGATTTTCTTAGATCAATTTTCTGAAATTTTTGCCAATTTTTGGTTTGCCAGATTGTGCCGTGACGACCAAGTCTGGTTGGCAAAACACAATCAAACATATCAAAACCCATTTTTACCCCTTCAATAATATCTTCTGGCTCCCCTACTCCCATTAAATAATGAGGTTTTCCTTGAGGTAAATTTGGTCCCACCCATTTTAAAACATTATACATATTAGTTTTTCCTTCGCCGACAGAAACACCACCCACCGCAATCCCATCAAAAGGAAGATTGGAAATAAATTTAGTTGATTCCTCTCTTAAATCCTGATAAGTCGAACCTTGAATAATACCGAAAAGAGCTTGTTTTTGATTTCTCTTTTTTTGCCAATACTCTATCGCTTTTTTCGCCCAAAGATGAGTTAATTCCATCGAAACTTGAGCTCTTTCGTAAGAGGCCGGATATTCAGTACAAACGTCCAAAACCATCATAATATCTGAGCCAAGATTTTTTTGAACATCAATCACTTTTTCTGGTGTAAATAAATGCTTTGAACCATCGAGATGAGATTTAAAAATAACCCCTTCTTTTTTAAACCTAACCAGACTTTCTTTGTCACCATTTTTATTTTGATAAGATTTATAAGCGGCGCCTAGTGAAAAAACCTGATAGCCACCAGAATCAGTAAGAATCGAATTTTGCCAATTTGTAAATTTATGCAAACCACCAAGTTTTTTAATTAACTTATCCCCTGGTCGAAGATAAAGATGATAAGTGTTACCTAAAATTATTTCAAAACCAAGATTTTTTAATTCTTCAAAACTAACACCTTTAACTGACCCACGAGTGGCACAAGGCATAAAAACCGGCGTTTTAATTTTGCCACGGGAGGTTTCTAATATGCCAGTTCTTGCAAGCGAATTTTTAGATTGTTTGGTAACTTTAAAAGAAAACATCTTTAATACTATACCAGAAAATTTAAAAAAATAAAACCCCGTATCTTCTTGATACGGGGTTTTTGCCCATGTTAAGCGACTTTCTCGCTTTGTTTCCTCAGCTCTATAAGATTAGTCGCCAACCGACTATGGAAGCCTTGAAGCACTAGTTGTTCCGACCTTAACTGATTCAGTCGAGAAATTGTTTCGATATATTCCCGACTGGTCAGTGTTTGCTGGTTACGGAAACGACTAATTCCTTCTACCTCCTGCTCTTGCTTGGTTATCTGCCTCCTAAGAACCGGGAGCTTATCCATAACTTCGTCTAGAAGATTCTCTATGGCATCCGTGTCGAGTTGTCTTACCTCGTCCTCGGAAAGTATCCTTATCCCGAAAACTGATCTAGAGCTGAATGGCTGGTTGCGCTGAATAGTTCTTCTCACCGCCATCACCTCCCTTAGTTAATGGTTATGTGATACGATGGTCGAAAACTGGGCTAATCTTCGACTCGTGTGAGAAAATTTTAACATAAAAACTCTGGCTTGTCAAGCAATACCAAAAACCCTGCAATTTGCAGGGTTTTTGGTAGTATACTTGGGCCGATCCTGATATAACAGTAAGATTTACTTTAATTCGACTTTGGCACCGGCGTCTTCAAGTTTTTTCTTGGCTTCTTCGGCTTTTTCTTTCGGTGCATCTTTAAGAATTTCTTTTGGCGGCGCATCAGCAATATCTTTAGCTTCTTTCAAACCTAATTCTTGGTTAATCTCGCGCAAAGCTTTAATGACCGCAATTTTTTGTGATCCTGAATCAGCTAAAATAACGGTATAATTAGCTTTTTCTTCTTCTTGAGCGGCACCACTACCACCGGCTGCTGGCGCACCAGCGGCTGCTACAGGGGCGGCAGCCGAAACACCAAAACGTTCTTCTAAAGCTTTGACTAAATCTGCTAATTCCAAAGTGGTTAAATTTTCAATTTCTTTAATCAAATCTTTAAACTTACCAGTTGGTTCCACCTTTTCCTTAGGGGCTTTAGTTGCTTCTTGAGCGGTTTGGTTATCGGTGTTGATCGCTTCTACTTCCGCTGGTGTTTCTTCTTCAGCACCAGTTGCTTCTTCGACCGCGGCACCTTCTTGCGCTGCTTCGTCAGGATTACCTCCTGCTTCTTCAGCCGAAGGTTCTTTATTTAATTTTTCTTCAGCTTCAGCCTCGGCTTCAGCTTTTTTTTCGTTCTCCTTAATGTCATCTTTTGCCATTATAATTCCTTTCGCTCCTGTTTCCACTTTTAGTGGAACAGGAAGTCCGCCAGAGCACGCACTGTTCGTACACTATGTAATAGGTTGAACAGTAAGTGCGTAGGCGGGCATTACTTTTATACTTTTTTTTCTTGATACTGTTTTAGGATATAAACTAACGACCTTAAGTTTCCTTGCAGGACACTTGCTAAACGATACATCGGTGCGTCAAGACTGCCCACTAATTGAGCATATAATTCTTGCCTTCCCGGTAACGCTGCTAGCTGTTTAATCATTAATTCATCGGCAAAAACTTTGTTAACAATGCCACCCACAATTTTTAAGGCTTCGGCCGTTTTACCAAATTCAACAATCAGTTTGGCTGGTTCAACTTCATCGTCTAAACCCCAAATGACTGCAATTGGTTGGTCTAAAATTGAGTCATCAATTTTTAAATTGGCATTTTTAAGAGCAATTTTGAAAAGGCTGTTCTTGATGATTTGAAACCCAATCCCTTTTTCTTTTAATTTCTTTTTAAGATCTTGGATTTCTTTAACTTTCAAACCTTGAAAATTAACCAAAACAGCGGTTTTAGCTTGAGCTAAATTTTCATTCATTCCAGAAACTAATTGTTCTTTTTGAAGACGAGTTAGTAGCATACTAAAATACCTCGCACATAGCGAGGTATAGTACTTTATACTATTTAATAACCTCGATGGGACTTATGACTGCCCATTTTCTACGGCACTAATATTGTAATTTAAAATTTTTATTTTGTCAACACTTTAACCGACGGGCCGATGGTGGCACAAAGATGTAAAGAAGAAATTTTTTCTTTTGGCAAAACGGCCAGTAATACTCGGAAGTTTTCTTCTAAAACTTTTGGATCAGCTGAGACTTTACCAATAATTTGGTGAATAATACCATAAGAATCAGTTTTATATTCAGCCATCCCCTCTTCTAATTCTTTTTTAACCTTTTCAGGATCAGCCGTGACCGTACCTGATTTAGGATTAGGCATCTTACCCTTAGGTCCTAAAATTCGCGCTAACTTTCCTACTTGAGACATTAAGGCCGGAGTCGAAAGTGCAATATCAAAATCAACTTTTTTAGTTTCTAAAATTTGCGTAATTTTCTTTTCATCTAAAATAACTACGGTGACTTTTTTACCAGTTGAGTGAGGATATTTTAAAGTTCCACGTAAAGTTTCAGCTTTACCGGTTTTTGAAAGAAGTCTAACGTGGACTTCCACATTGCCATCGAATTTTGAAAGTGAAGTTTTTTTAATTAGCTCAATAGCTTCATCAAAATCGTAGATCTTTTTAGGATCAATTAATGCTAGAACTTCTTTATATTTTTTAGAACGGATTTTGGCTTTACCAACTTTAGTTTTTTTTGGTTTTTCACCTTCGGTAGATTTTTCATCCTCTTTCATTTCTTTTTCTGACATTTCGGTAGGTGTCTCTTTTTTGTACTTAGCTTCTTTTATCTGTTCTTCAACATCTTTTTTCTTAGATTTTTCTTCCTTTTTTTTACCGTGATGTTCGGCCAATGGCCCACCGAGATCTTCAGTTAATTCTTCACCAATGACGACTGGTCGTTGAGTTCCCATTTTACTCCCTTCGTGGTATTAACGCCCGCCATGGCGAGGCTCCCACTAAATATTAATTGTTTCTTCTTTTAAATTATTACTTAAAGATTCTAACATTAAATTAGCAACTTTGTCAACAATTTTATCAACCATTTCCACTTTGTCTTTGGAAAAATTTTGCAAAACCCATTTTTCGGTGGGAATTTTTTCGTCTTTGCCCACACCAATTCTAATGCGCCAAAATTGCTCACCAATATTATCAATAATTGATTGTACACCTTTATGACCGGCTGAACTACCACCTAAACTAATTCTAATTTTACCTAATTCTAAATCTACCTCGTCAGAGACAACCCAAACATTTTCTAAATTTATCTTGAAATAATTTTTAATTTTTACGATTGCTCGACCCGAATCATTCATATAAGTTCGCGGCAAAACAAGTTTTGCTTTGCCATCAATATCAAGCTCGGCCATTCTAGCTTCAAAGTCTGATTGTAAATTAAAATTAAGACCTTTTTTTTGAGCAATTTTTTCCAAAATCATAAAACCAATGTTATGCCGCGTATTTTCGTATTGTTGGCCAGGATTACCTAGCCCCACTATTAATTTCATTTTTACATTCCAGGAATATTTAAGTCACCAGCAATGGCCTTCATTTTTTCGGAAGCGATGGCTTGGACACGAGAGATGGCCTCCGATATAGCCTGTTGTAAAGCTTTTTCCAATTCTTTTTTTCGTTCAGGAGTAAGTATGGCCGGATCTATTTCAATTGATTGAATATGTTGTTCACCGTTGAAAATAACAGTGACTTGACCCTCGGCGGCTTTGGCTTCCACCTCTGTTTCTTTTAATTCTTTTTGGATTGCCCTCGCTTTTTTTTGTAATTCCCAAAGTTGTTTGGCCTTGTCTAACATTTTATCCTTTCATTTTTTTTAAATAATTTTCAATAAATAAATCTAAATTACCGTTTAAAATATCGTTGGGATTAGTGGAAATTGTTTCCGTACGATGATCTTTGACTTGCTGATAAGGCTGTAAAACATAAGAACGAATTTGATTGCCCCAACCAGCTGATAGATGCTCGCCACGCAGTTTCTCTGCTTCTTCTTTTTGCTCTTTCAATTTTAAGACTAAAAGCCGAGATTGTAAAATTTTAAGCGCTTGAGCTTTGTTCTGCAATTGCGAACGTTCATTTTGACAAGATACTACCATTCCAGTTGGTAAATGAGTGATTCGCACTGCCGAATCAGTGGTATTAACACTTTGACCGCCATGACCACCGGAACGATAGACATCAATCCGCAAATCTTTTTCGTCAATTTCAATTTCTTTATTATTTTCAATCTCCGGAATAACTTCGACTAAAGCAAAACTGGTGTGACGAGCTTTGTCGGCATCAAAAGGTGAAATTCGCACTAAGCGATGAACGCCGGCTTCTGATTTTAAAAGCCCAAAAGCGTAAGGTCCGGCAATTTTAAGGGTCGCCGATTTAACCCCCACTTCTTCACCTTTCGAGCTTTCTAAAATTTCGAATGTAAAACTTTTTCGTTTGGCAAACAATTCAAACATCCGAAGAAGCATTTGAGCCCAATCTTGTGCTTCGGTCCCGCCGGCGCCGGCATGAATCGAGATCAAGGCATTATTTTCATCATATTGTTCATTTAACAATGCTTTTATTTCTAAATCATGGAGTTGAGCTGGGGATTCTGCTTGGTCAAACTCTTCAACAATTTTCCCCAAATTCGATAACTGTTGCATTAAATCTTTTGATTTTTCTGGATTTTGCCAAAAAGACGGATTATTCATTTCCGTCTGAATCTTTGTAATTTCTGCCTTTTTTTCTTCAATTTTTAGAATTTTCCCTAATTCTTCTTTGGTTGCCATAAATTAATTATACCTGAAAAAGAAGATATTTACAATCTTATTGAATACCTAAACCATTTTGATACACCTCGGAGGTGTATCATGGTTGGCTAAAGATTGATTATCTTTTTTATTATCGATAATTGTCGTTGATAATCCTTACGATCATTGACAAATTTTTGATAATTCTTTGGATCTATTTCCATCAAATCATCATAAGAAGTAATATTGTCATTATTTGGTTTAAGATATTCTAAATAAGATGAATACTGCCATAGTTCTGGTTTTTTAACCATATTGGCCGAGCAAGGGTTTAGATGAATGTAGCGGGTTAAATGTAAGAGTTGTTCATCTGATTCAACCAAAATGTGCCTAAATTTACTTTCCCATAAAGGTCCTTTTCTTTTATGAAGTGTATTAAAATATCGTGTATAACTATTTAATACATTGCCCATAAAAATCGAAATTCCGTTTTCTTTTAGCTGCTTTAAAACTAAATGAATGTGATTAGACATTAAACAATAAGCGATAATTTCTACAATCTTTTCTTCCTTAACGATAGTTTTAAAATATTGATAAAAACCAAAATTTTGAACTCCTTGTTGTCTTAAAAACATAGAAAATTTCGTTGGTAGATTTTCCCTTTGATAGAAACAAAAAAGCATTATCATCCGTAAATAATCATTATCAGTATTAAAAATCTGATAACTGGCGATGCTTCTATTAATAACATGATAAATATAATTATTTTCTAATTTGTTCTTCCTATTTTTATTTATCATACTTTTATACTATTATATTTCTAACCATTTTGATACACCTCGGAGGTGTATCACGGTTGGTTAGGTATAAGAAAATCCGGTAGATGTAAGTATTCTACCGGATTAAAAAGACTGTTAGTTGATGAAACCAAATGAAAAATCGCTGTGAGATACCTCAACAAGTCCTATAGGTAATTCTGCCTCTGGATCAGCCTCTTTAATTGCCCCTTTGAGAAAGAACGCGATTTTAGAACCAATATCCGAAAAGCCATACTGACATATCATTGCTGGTGCGAAGATGACAATCATAAAATCGATATCAGGTATCTGCTCCGAATGTACTATATCTCGCAAAATGAAATTGGCTCGCATAGCCATCATCATAGCATTACAGTCCCAATTCCATTTATACACCCTTATATTGGATTTATTGATTTTGCAGACAGAGCTGGAAGAAAGTATGTTAGCCACAAAACCAGCGAGCCGATCGTCTATTACAGTGACTTGTTTTTCTGTCAGATCTTTTGAATGCATAAAAATTACATGTGTTTTTTGCATCAAAATCCCTCCGTATCGCAGTTTGCTGATTGCAACCACAACACAATAAATTACCATAAGATTACTTAAATGTCAATGCTACAATTACCTCTTTACCATTTTGATACACCTTCGAGGTGTATTACGGTTAACAAAAAAGCCTTCCCGGAGGAAGACTCTTTTGCAAGCTAATTTTGTCTTATTTATTTTAAGAAAGACAAAGCCGCTAATTGTTTCTTCTGTCGAATATAATAAGCAACAGATGTTCCCAGCCCTGCAAGAGCGAAAGGAACAGTGGCATCTACACCAGCTGAAGGCAAAGTTTTGCCAGTTTCAGTTGATGGTGATGTTTTAGAAACAGTTACAGTGTTGCTATTGGCATTGGCGTTAGCGTTTGCATTAGTTGAACCGGTTTTATTTTCCGATTTTTTACTAGTGGAAACATTAACGTTACCAGCTTGAGCATTAGCGTTAGCATCAGCTGAAGCGGAACCTGTAGCACTACCAGAACCAACATTGATCACATTGTTATTCGCGTTGGCATTAGCATTGGCATTGGCATTATTATTAGCCGAAGTTGCTGTTGCTGTCTGTGTAGCACTGGTTTGTGAAACTACTGGGGTTGATTTACCGCTAGTTGAACTGGAAGTTGAATTAGCAGTAGATGTCCCTGTAGCCCTGCCTGAACCAACGTTGATAACATTGTTATTCGCGTTGGCATTGGCGTTGCTGTTGGAATTGTTGTTTGTGACAACTGTACTATTAGAAGTGACAGTAGCCGCATTTACTTTTCCAATACTAACAATCAAAGTTAGTACTAAAGCAGAAACGGTGATTAAAGAAATGATGATTTTATTCATAATTACTCCTAGTATCTTAGCCCCATTGCAATTAGGGGCCAAAACAATTTAAATTTATTGATTATCGACCAACTCTTCAACCTCGATATAACATCGGGGCTGGAGGTTGGGGGCCGACGGAATGTCGGCCCTGAAAGTGATAGTTAGGGATCACTGGTGGCAGTGGAATTACCAGTGCCAGTTGCAGTCCCTGTCGCCGTACCGTCACCAACGTTTACCGTATTATTATTCGGGTTCACATTGGTGTTGCTGTTAGCATTGTTGTTAACGCTGCTAACATTGTTCGTTGTCGGCGCCGTTGCCGAATTGTTGACGTTGGTTCTGTCGGGTTTATGAACCGCTTGGCCAAGAATATAGGCAAAGCCAGCCCACAGCCCTTGGGTGTCAATGCGAGACGTTTCCGCCTCGTCAACTTTGACAATCGGAATACCGCCCGGTCCAAGCCGCAAAACACGACACTCCTTTGCCTTATACTCAGGAACATACAAATACTGTTCCTTTATGCACTTAGCCTGAGGTATCTTGATATCTTGTTCGATCTCGACTTCAAGCATCAAAACGCGATTGCCACACTTTATTACTTCCATGTGGCCACCACTGCCGATACGAACTTCGCGAGCAAAATTGCCGGCGCGAATGAAATCAGTCTGATCACCACTACCTCGCGAGCGATGTGAATACGCCAGGAAGTTATGTTCGTTTAGCCAAGGAACCTTGCCCTGACGAACAATATCATCCGGTTCGATGAAGACAGTTGTCTTTACGGGTATGGCGTTCCAAGGCCGCCTATCAAGATCGCTAGCCTTAACATCAATTCCTGTTTGGACCTGCACAACCCAATCTAGCCTCAACTCACTTTCACGGCCACGCAGATAGCGTAAAAACTGCGAGCTCGAAGAGCTTCGGACAACACCATCCTCAACGTTATCAATTCTGACCATGCCAAGAAATTTATCGTTGTCACGTACTCCGAGCAGTCGTCCAATCTCTGGTCGTCCGGCAATGCGCACACTCGACATCTTGCCGCCATCGGCGAAGTTGATATCGAAACAAGCAGAAGACTGATCGCGCTGCCCCACCATTTCTTCAAGTGTTGGGTAGGCTTCCAATCCCCATTGCCGTAGAACTTCATCCGGCTCATTTTGTAAGGCCGGGATCATTTCTGAAAGTGGTGGAGCGATTTGGAGAACAATAGCCTGCTCGGAAAACTTCTCGTACTTTCGCCCTTTGAGGGCGTAAGTATACAAGAAGATTGTTCCGGGCTCAAGTTGGCTCGTGTTCCATTCAACAAAGCCATACTTACCCTTGAATGTCCCAAGGACTTTTAGTCCACCGAGACCATTCTGATCTTTCGGCAGTTTTGCCTTTGGATCACCAGAGTAATCTCCGATGACCATACTGGGATCACTGACGCAGATAGCAAAAGTCCGACCATCTTCGCTGCCGGTAGTCAAAAGCACCCCAATTCGCAGGATTGTACCTGCAAAAATTGGCGCTCCTTCTTTCCAGTAGCGAGTGGACAAAACTGAATCCTTTGCCCACATTGCCGGGATTTTCTCGTCAACAGCATAAGTGATACCAGCCATCCGGTATTCACTATGCCGACCGAAAAGCATTTCTGAAACCCAGCTCGCCTGAGCCGGGATCACCGTCAAAATGACGATGAAAGTGATAAATGTAGAAATCAATGTACGTCGCATGAGAATCCATCCTCCTTTGAATATTTCCGTAAAAATCTCAATGCGTCTGTTGTCCAAACAATTTCGGACAAAGTGTCAGCCAAGACCAGGGAAGGAGGGGCAGACTCTAAAATAAATTTAATGAGTCTTCTCTCCACAAGTCTCAGCCAACACTCTGGCCAAAAAAATGAAAAAAGAGGCTAACCTTGCCTCCTCTTATACCTTATTTTTCAACACATAACTATACCATAAAAAACTTATTCTGTCAATACCCTCGTGCCAATTGGCGTATCTTCTAAGATAATTCCTTTCTTTTCTAAGGTTTTCCTAATAATATCAGCTTTTTTAAAATCACCTTTTTCTCGGGCTTTTTCTCTTTCTTTAATCAATTCCTTCTGTTTTCCGCTTAATTTAACTATCGGCAATAATTTTAGCCCAAAAATCTCTTCTAAAATTTCAAAATCACGATGAGAAAGTCTACTTAGATGAGTCAACACTAAAGCTAAAACTTTAGGCGCATTAAAATCATCATCTAAAATTGCCTCTAGCTCGGTCGGAAAACCAGTTTTAATATCTTGAGCCTCCATTTTGGCCCTGACCAGTCTTTCCTTAATTTTCTTGGCTTCTGAAATGGCGCTTTCTTCCCAGTTAAAGGGTTTTTGCCAACCAGTTGCCATAAAGGCTAATTTGATCGTGTCAGCATCTAATTGTCCAAGAGCATTCTCAATGGTCACGAAATTACCTAAAGATTTCGACATTTTTTGATGATTAACTAAAAGCATCCCACTATGAAGAAAATAATAAGCTAAGGGTTTTTGAGCATAGCCCCAACTTTGAGCAATTTCGTTTTCATGATGCGGAAAGATGTTATCCGAACCACCTCCGTGAATATCAAATGGTTGACCTAAATCTTTTTCAGACATAACTGAACATTCAATATGCCAACCGGGGTAACCTTCACCCCAAGGTGACGGCCATTTTTGTAAATGATTCTTTTGCGCTTTAAGCCACAGCGCAAAATCAGCTTGATTTTTTTTGAGACTATCTTTCTTAACACGAGTTTCAGCTAAGGCTTCTTCGGTCTTGCGAGAAGATAATTTACCATAAGAAGTAAATTTTGAAACATCAAAATAAACATTTCCAGAAACTTCATAAGCATAACCATTTTTCAAAAGTACTTGGATATAATCAATCATTTCTTGAATATTTTCAGTGGCTCGCGGACTATTATCTGGTTTTAAGATATTTAAAGCTTTAAGATTCTCAAAATAGGCTTTTTCGTAAGTTCTGGCAATCTCGGCTGGGGTTTTGCCTTCAACTTTAGCGATTTTTTCAATCTTATCTTCACCTTCATCCGCGTCACCCACCAGATGGCCGACATCGGTGATGTTTTGAACGAACTTAACCTTATAGCCTTTATAAATAAGATAACGTCGGAGCCAATCAAAAAATATCCAGGTTCGCGCATGGCCTAAATGGCTGGGGGCGTAAACCGTCGGCCCACAAACATAAATGCCCACTTTTTTGTCTTTAACTGGTTTGAACTCTTCTTTTTTGTGATTTAAGGTATTATATATCTTAAGCATTAGTATTCTTTTCGACCCTCAAGCGCTCGGGTTAAAGTCACTTCATCAGCATATTCTAAATCGCCCCCAATCGGTAAACCTCGAGCGATTCTGGTTACTTTTATCTTAACATTTTCTAACTTTAAGATGGCACTATTTAAATACATTGCTGTCGCTTCCCCTTCCAACGACGGATCAGTCGCTAAAATTAACTCTTTAATTTGACTGTTGTCTTTTTTAATTTTCTCTAAAATTTCAGCAATGCGCAAGTTTTCTGGTCCAATGCCTTCAATTGGCGAAATCACTCCCCCTAAAACATGATAAAGACCATCATATCCAGTTTTTTCTAGCGCCAAGACATCTAAAGGTTCTTCCACAATCATAATTTTACTGGTATCTCTTTTAGGTGAAGCACAAATTTCGCAAGGAGATTCTGTTGTAATATTAAAACAATTTTGACAATATTTCAAAGATTTTTTTAAATCCAATAGAACTTGCCCAAAACGTTGGACATCGCTTTCGGGTTTAGTCAAAAGATAAAAAGTTAAACGAGAAGCGGTTTTTGGCCCAATTCCCGGCAATTTTGAGAATTCTTCAATTAAATTAGAAATCGAATCAGGAATAATTTTCATTTTTTGTAATCACACTGGCTGCATTTTACCATATTTTTTCCTTTCAGCAGAATAGCCTGACACTGAGGACATTTTTCGTTTAAAGGTTCATTCCAAAAAGCAGTTTTACATTTAGGATAATTGCCACAGCCCCAAAAAGTTCTACCTTTACGAGTTCGCTTCTGTAAGAGTTTACCACCACAGACAGGACAAGGCACGGTAGCCGTAACTTCAATATTTTTGGTAAATTTGCACTGCGGATAACCAGAACATGCCAGAAATTTACCAAATTTCCCTTCTTTTAAAACAAGATCTTTCTGGCATTTAGGACATTTTTCTCCGGAGGCTTCGACTGGTTTTTGGTCACCTTTTTTATCATCAAGAGGTTTAGTAAATTTACATTCTGGGAAACCAGTACAAGCCAGGAATTTTCCAAAACGGCCTAATTTAATTTTTAATTTTTTACCACACTTTGGGCAAACTTCATCTGATTCTTCTTCCGTGATCTCTTGTTTAGAAACTTCCTTAGATTTTGTTTTAAGATTTTCCGAAAATGGCCCATAAAATTTGCTAATCACCTTTTGCCAACCTAGTTTTCCTTCAGCAATCTCATCTAACTCTTCTTCCATCTTGGCCGTAAAATCAAAATCCACAATTTCCGGAAAGTGTTTAACTAAAACATCATTGACAATCGTCCCAATCTCTTGAGGCACAAGTTTACCTTCCTTTTTTTCAACATAACCTCTATCCGTAATTGTACCAAGGGTCGGCGCATAAGTTGAAGGCCGACCAATACCTCTTTTTTCTAATTCTTTAATTAAACTTGCTTCCGTAAAGCGAGCTGGTGGTTCAGTAAAATGCTGTAATTTTTCTAATTTTTCCAAATTAAGCTCATCCCCTATTTTTAGATCAGGTAAAATCGTCTCTTTACCACTATTTTGATAAACTTTCAAAAATCCATCAAAAGTAATTTTTAAACCAGTGGCCAAAAAAGTAAAATTTTTCGCCTTAATTTTAACATTTTCTTCAAGAACTTCTGCTTCTTTCATTTGCGAAGCCAACATTTTTTTCCAAACCAAAGAATAAAGCCTTGAATGAGTACCTGTTAAATTAGCTTTTTCTGGTATAACACTTAAATCCGTTGGACGAATTGCTTCGTGAGCTTCTTGGGCACCTTTACTTTTTGTTTTATAAAACCGTGGTGAAGATAAGGCATAATGTGACCCAAACTCCTTAGTTATAACCTTAGCAGCTGCCTGTAATGCTTGAGGAGCAACATGAACTGAATCGGTTCGCATATAAGTGATTAACCCCTGTTCATACAAATCTTGAGCTAATTTCATTGTTTGCTTGGCCGAATATCCTAGCTTATTGGCCGCTTCCTGCTGCAAGGTACTGGTCGTAAAAGGTGGCGATGGATATCTTTTCTTTTGTTCTTTTTTGATATCAGAAACTTTATAACCGGCTTCTTTTAAATTCTTAAAGATTTCTTGAGAAGCTTTTTCAGATTTAATCTCTAATTTAGCAATTTTTTTCCCATCTTTTTCGGTTAAAATAGCCTTAAATTGATAGTTATTTTTACTTAGTAATGCCTCGATTGACCAATACTCTTGAGCTGAGAACTTTTCAATTTCTCTTTCTTTTTCGACAATTAAACGAACAGCGACTGATTGAACCCGTCCGGCCGAGAGTCCTTGAGCCACCTTTCGCCATAAAAAAGGAGAAAGTTTATAACCCACCAGCCGATCCAGTATGCGTCTTGCCTGTTGAGCATCAACTAAATGAAGATCAATTTCTCGGGGGTGTTTTAGCGCATCAGAAATTGCAACTTTCGTAATTTCATGAAAAGTAATTCGATGAATCTTTTGTTTTTTAAAATTTTCGGCTTGCAAAAGATGCCAAGCAATAGCTTCACCTTCGCGATCATAGTCCGTTGCTAGATAGAGATTTTCGGAATTCTTAGCCTTATCTTTAATCTCTCTGAGAACCTTTTTAGCCTTAGGCATAATTACATAACTTGGTTTGAAATTCTCTTTAACATCAATCCCCAATTCTTTTTGAGGCAGATCTCTGGTATGCCCAAAACAAGCTACCACCTGAAAGGAGGAATCTAAAAATTTACTGATTGTTTTAGCCTTAGTTGGTGATTCGACAATAACTAAATTCATAGTTTTCCGTTAATAACATACTGACTGCCGCCACAATTTCTAACTTTTCCTTTAATTTCTAATTGAATCAAGGTTGAGTTAATCACGGCTGTCTCTAAACCTGATTTTTGGACTAATAAATCTACTAAGATTGGTTGCTTTAATAATTTTAACAAAATTTCTTCTTCAGGGGAATCAGGAATAATTTCTCGAGCCTGGTTTTTGGCTCTTTTATCTTCAAGGGAGAGCTCTTCAAGAATATCTTCAAAACTTGTGACCATCTTTGCCCCCATTTTAATCAAACGATTAGTGCCGCAAGAAGTTTCGGAAAAAATTGACCCTGGCACAGCAAAGACCTCCCGATTGTAATCTATTGCGGCCGTCGCCGTCAAGAGTGAACCGGAGTTTAATGCTGCTTCAACCACCAATGTGCCCAAACTTAAACCGGCAATAATGCGATTTCGAATCGGAAAATTAAACCTTAAGGCTGGTGTGCCTAAAGGAAATTCAGAGATAATCGCCCCTGAGCCTGCGATGATTTTATCGGCTAATCTAATATTAGAAACTGGGTAAATTTGATCTAGACCGCAACCTAAAACGGCTAAGGTTCGACCACCTGCCTCAAGCGCTGCTCGATGAGCTAAAGTATCGATTCCTAAAGCTAAACCGGAAACAATGGTAATTTTTTGACTGGCTAAAGAATAGACGAGTTCGTAAGTTGCCTGTTCGCCATAAGAAGTAAATTTACGACTACCAACTACCGCCAAAGCAATTTCATCAGAAGGTAAGATTTTGCCCCGAACATAAAGAATCCCCGGTGGATCAGGTATCTCTTTTAAAAGTTTGGGGTAATCCTTGTCAGGATAAATTAAAATATCTATTTTATATTTTTGGAGCTTTTCCCATTCTTTTTCGGGATTTTTCTTTAAAATTACTTCTTTGACGGCGGCAATTTGATCTAAATTTAAGCCGGCTTCAGAGAGTGCATAAGTTCCGGCCGACCAAACTCGCTCTAAGACCTTAAACTTTTTATAAAGTTTTAAAAGAGTTCTTGCGCCAATTTTTTGATGCGTCGAAAGCGCCACCCAATACTTTTTATCATCCATATTTTTATTGTAACATGTATTGACAGCTAACTGGTTTTATGATATATTATTCAAGTTCGAAAGAACATTGTTCCTTGAAATATTGTAGCCATTTTGGCTGCAAATCACACAAAGAAAGAGGGAAACAAATGAAAGTAGTGGGTGCTATTGTGGGCATCGTAGTGTTGTTCCTGGCAATCGTCTGGTTAGCCCAGGGCAATGACTTCTTCTTGTACAAGGTTTTTGCACCTAAGTACGAGCAAGTCCGTCGTGAAACCTTTGAGCAATCGAAAGCCTATAACACGGGCATGATCCAAGAACTGCAGAATATGCAGTTTGAGTATGAAAAAACGAAAGACGCCAAGAGTAAGGCGGCGCTTGCCTCAATCATTCTTCATCGGTCAGCAGATTACCCGGTAGAAAAGATGCCTACTGACCTACGAGGCTTCATCGAGAAACTGAAGAGTGAACGGGCATCATCCTCGTCAAAATACTAAAGGAGGCAGAACGTTCATGAAGAAGCTAGTGTTAGTTGCGGCCGTATTATTAGCTGTCTGCGCAATAGTCATTGGTTGTGGCGAGGAGGACTCTAGTGACAAAACCCAGCGCGAACAGCAGGAGAAGATTCTTGCCGAGGGTACATCTCAGGTAGGCATGCCTGGAATCAAAAACTTCCGGGAACGGAAGATCATGAAGGACATCCTCGAACTTCGAGATCAGGAAGGACTAATTACCTATACCTATCTCGAAAACGAAATACCAAAAACTGTGCACAGAAAGACAGCACTGGCAGGAAAATTAACCTATTTTGGTGAGACCATCGGTTACGGAATCCCCTATGCTACTCAGTTTACTTCACCACAAAAACCCCTGAATCCCAATTGGGACCACGAAACAGCAGTTGTTCCGCAGGCTGACCCGAACGGTCTTTTCTCTCCTGGATCTGCAGAAGGCACCTGGGTTTTAATGAAAGACCCAAATAGTGACAAAACCTTGCCGATCTATATCGAGCCACGAATAGTCGTATCACCTTTCAAACTGCCGATGGACTAATCGGCACAAATGAACAGCCCCGAGCTTAAAGCCAATAGCCCCGCTCGGGGCTATTTTTAATTTTTATACCCCAATGTCCACCTCGTAGGTGGACAATAGGTTTAGGAATATCACCTAACCTGTATAATTATCAATTAAAAGATTTTTTATATGGGAAAGTTTTCGTTGATAAGATTTCCTTTCAGAAACAAATTTTTTGTATTCTTTGGGTGAAAAATCAAACAAATCATTGTACGAGCAAATTTTCTCTTTCTTCTCTTCTGAATCTATATATTCAAGGTATGAAGAAAATTGCCAATCTTGAAGAGATTTTACTACACCAGCCGAGGTTGGATTTAAGTGAATGTACCGCGTTAAATGTAATAATTGTTCATCATTTAATACTAAAACGCTCTTAAAACGACCAGCCCACAACGGTCCCATTCTTTTATGATTTAAATTAAAGTATCGCGAGTAGCTATTTAAGACTTTAGCAATATAATTTGATATACCATGATTGGTAATTTGCTTTAAAACTAAATGAAGATGAGTCGGCATTATACAATAAGCGATTATTTCAATAAAAACAGGACTATTCTTCTCTAAATCTTCGATGATAGCATTTTTTCTAGCTTCTTCGAAATTAATAAATCTTGAATATTTATGACAGAAATCTAAATAACAATATAGCTTTAAAATTTCGATCATTCTAGAATATTCTTCAGTATTATTAAATACAATATACTGAGCAATGCTTCGACTAAATATATGGTAATAATGATCATTAACTAGTAGATCTTTTCTGTATTGCATATATTTAATATACTAAATTTTTTACCTCAATGTCCACCTCGTAGGTGGACAATAGGTTTAGGAAGAATAAAAAGGGTTAAAAAAAGCCCCCGACACGGATGCCAGGGGGTGGTCGACCGAATAACATAGTACTAATTCTCTAAGAATACTGTTTCAGTAATTCGGTCAAAAGATAGGGATGAATAATTGGTCTTTAATCCTCTTCCACATCTTACTTCTGCGGGTAGGCATCGGCACGTTTGACTTCGAATTCCACGCCGGAATTTTCCAGCGCTTCGTAAATCGCGCCGATTACTTGCTCTAACCGCTCGCCAGTCAGTTCGCCAGTCGCCTTGACAGTAAGGTAAATCATCGTGGACGACACTAGCTCTTCCTTTACCTCGACCGATGGCAGAACAGGCTTCTTGCGCAAACGCTGGGCAAACTCGATAAAATACGGCTGGACAACTTCATCGAAATGTTGACCAGCGTATTGCCGTAATTCCTCAAGCGATTCAGGAAAATCATCATACAACCCATTGAAGGGATGATTGCCCGACTCAAGGATGCCAAAACGTTGACGGAGATTTTCGGCAAGTCTTGTCGGACTTATTTCCCGACTCACGTCGCCGATCAATTCCTTTGCAGTTTCGGCAGCCGCAACAGTTACTTCGTCGATTTGCGGCCAGCTAGCCTGAATGAGACGAATAGCGCGGCTCAAAGCCAAATAGTAGGCTGGGTTGACATCTTCTCTGGGCAGTTCCCCTCGGAAATACTGCCAGAAATCAGCCAAGACCCCAAGACGATACGCGCTGTCTTCGGTTTCAGCCGCGATTCGTGTCAAGAACCCGGTTGAACGATCGCGCAGTTCCGCCAAAATCTTGCCTTGCAAAACGATACTCATCAACATCTCGCCACGGGCAGACAAGAATTCATTCTTCTTACTGTCATAGAACTGCTCATCTACTAGTACTCTTTCTTGCCTGACAATGGCTCTGGCGCGCCGACCAGTGTCAGAGTAATCAGTTTTGTTTCTTTTCGACATTCGCTGTTCCTCCTTTAGCTTAGATTGTCAAAATACCTGGCTGTAAAGAGACCATTAATATAATTCTTTCGAATACATTGTTACTAATCCCCACAGCCAAAGTGAAAGAGTGGAAGTAAAACCACTGTTTGGAAAGAGATACACTGATACTAATCCTTTTGGATAAAGTCCTAATAATCTCTTCCCAAAGATGGTGCCCCACCGGATGGCGGGGCGAGAATGCTCAAGAGATACTTATCCCCTGATCCCTTAGGATATCTCTGCTTTAATCTCTCAAGCACTCAAAGTCGTAAGGCCGGTATTCGCCACCGGCCTCAAAGCGTCGCCAAGCTCTCCAGATATGCTGAAGGAATATTTTCCCCAGCCATCTCTCGGCTCGGTCCACCGGATAAGATGTTGTGCCGTCGAGCTTAGGTGCAAACTTCTCTTGCCTCGCTTCTTCGTAAGCTAAGCGATGGTTGAAAGCTTTGCGCCACGGATTGTCTGGCTGGCCGTAGTTGCGGATCTGCTCAGTGAAAAGGAAAACCGTCTGCTTTAAATCTGGCCGGTGATGCATTCGAATAGCATCATTCAGATCTTTTTCTGTCCAGTCGGGATACAATTCCCGAAGTGTGGACTTGACCGCCCTGCCAGCGTTGGAACTAAGCCTTACTTTACGCCGACGGCTACCGTCTGGCAAAAAGTCGTAGCCAGCAGCACTAACCAGTTTTGCTTGAGAATCGAAGAACTTGATGTCCTTGATCCCGGCAATAATCTTGGCCGCAGTGACAGGGCCGCATCCGGGAATATGTTTGAACATCTTGTCCCAGATCGGCATCTCGCGATAAGCTTGCTCCATCCGGTAGGCCAGCTTTTCCTCTACAGTCTTAAGCGATCGCTCGAGCACTTCAAAGAAAGTTTCTTTATGCTCGGGCTTAGTGATCTCACCCTTCTTGTTCGTCTTGGCCTTGACCGTTTTCCGCAAGGGTCCAAAAAGTGTCTCGGCCAGATTCTCCTGGATATACATTTGCATGTCAATTGTGCCGATCGGCTCGACAATATCAAGATCAGCAACACTGGCACGAAGTCGTTGGACTGTCGGCTTGCGGATTTTTTGTTGGATCATATCGTAGGCGTTTGCCAAGACGGCAATCTGCGCCAACTTTTGATCCATTTCCAGAAACGGATAGAAGTAACCAGGCCGGTTAAGCGCAAACTCTCGCAAAATACCAAGAGCGGCGATTCTTTTGGCCTGTTTCCTCTCAACCACTTCCTCGTCAGCAACGTCTCCCGATGCCTCAAATCCGTTTTCACGGTTTTTGATCTCGTCATGAACGCGATAGGTCGGAATGCGGAATACTTCCGCTCCGGCACGGACACAACCAAGTGCAAAGCGCTCGGCGCCACCACCGGCTTCCATAAAAATCTGGTCGCCCGGCTGCAAGGTCGAAATGAACTTGACCTTGGCAGTATTAGGATTGTCTTTGGAATACTTAAGCGTAAACCGCTCGTTCTTCCCACCGTCAATTCTGACACCTAGTGTGTCCAGAGTAACAGCGTGGTTGATGACATACTGTTTCTGATTTTTCGGCATTTCTGAAGTTCTCCTTTTTGTCTCACTTCATCCACCCAAGGTGGACTTCGCAAGATAAGTATGGTGGGCAGACAAATAGCCATCGCCTAATCCTTAATGGATACCAGTGGGATAATTTGTCTGCTCTGGTTGTAGGAGAATAGAACCACCTCAATCCTTACGGATAGAACACTTCTAATCCTCCTGCAAAGTGAATGCTGATGAATATTGTGACGCTAATTCTTACGAATATGGCTCACGTAATTCACCAGCAAAATTATTGCCGAGAGATATATTTCACTTAATCCTTCCGAATAAGCCACACTTAATCCCTCGGCAAAATTGTCAAAGTTCAGGAGGGCGAATATCGAACTTTTAATCCTTTCGGATAATAAGCGCCTAATTCGCCCTCGCCTGTTTTACAGACTAGAGACAACTATACTATATTTATGTTCTTTTGTCAACCAATACGTAACCTAAATACCCCAATGTCCACCTACGAGGTGGACAACAGGTTTAGGATGTAAAGAACCCTTGACATTTGAGGATAAGTGTGCTATAATAGAAAGGTCTTCAAAATGAGGATTGTAACAGGTTTAAGGTTGATTAAAAATGTACTCTAATTTTAGTCAACCTCTTTCCTATTACACCCAACCCCAGCCTCGTACATTAAAATTTATATTAGGCTGGCAAGATGTTCTCCAATTAACATTGGGGTTCGGTTGGAACTGTGAAGGAGAGGAAAAAAAAGAAGGACCTGGGCGTAAGCTTGGGTCCTTCTTTAATATATTTAAAAAAACAAGTTTTATTTTATAACTTCAATCCCCATACTTTTGGCGGTGCCACGAATAATTTTTTTGGCTGATTCCAAAGAGTCGCAATTGAGATCAGAAATTTTTGTTTTGGCAATTTCTTCGATTTGGGCTTCATTTACTTTACCAACTTTCTCTCTGTTTGGCACGCCGGAACCTTTTTCTATTCCTGCTGCTTTTTGAAGTAATACGGCTGCTGGTGGCGATTTTAAAATAAAATCAAAAGTTCGGTCTTCGAAAACTCGAATCTCTACCGGCACAATCGTATCACCCATTTTTTGAGTCTGAGCATTAAATTGATTAACAAAATCCATAATATTAAGCCCATGTTGACCCAAAGCTGGGCCAATCGGTTGAGCTGGAGTTGCTTTGCCAGCGGGGGCTTGTAATTTAATTATTGTTTTTACTTTTTTCATAATACCTCACTAATAACGAATTTAAACTTATAACTAATATTTATAAATAATTCTTTTAAATTTTACACCTTGTTTAGTAAAATTCGCGATAATTCCAAGATTAAGATTTTTTGCTTTTAAGTAATCATAAACTTGGGAAATATTTTCACGATTAAAACGATCACCTGCTTTAATCTCTAACACTATTTTATTGTCAATTAAGAAATCTAAATAATATCTTTTAATAGAATTTTTACCTAATTTAATTTCAGATTTCAATTGTTCCTTAAATGGTATACTATTATCTTTTAAAAAACTAGTAATTGCCGCCTGATATAAACTCTCTCGATGTCCATAACCAATTTGAATGTCAACCTTAAAAAGAATGCCAACAATTTTATAACTAAGTTCCGGATAAATAAGTTCAACCATTCCTTTCCCTCACCAATAACGAATCTGAACTAATAACTAATACTATAAATTTTATTTGTTATTAGTTATTGGTTATAATTAGTTATTAGCGTGACGTTACACCTTTTTTACTTGTAGGAAATCTAAACTAACCGGCGTTTCTCGACCAAACATTGAAACTGAGACTTTTACTTTGCCCCGATCTTCGTCAATATCCGTGACTTTGCCCTCAAAGCCTTTCAAAGGACCATCATTAATCCGAACTAAATCACCGGCATTAAATTCAATCTTATATTTTGGTTCTTCAACACCCATTCTTTTTTGAATCCGTTCGATTTCCGCTTTAGACATAGGGGTTGGTCGAACTTTCATCCCAATAAAACCAGTCACATTAGGAGTGTTACGTACAATATACCACGAGTCATCAGTCACAATCATTTCGACTAAAACATATCCCGGGAAAATTCGTTTTTCAATCGTGCGACGATGACCATTTTTAATTTCAATTTGTTTTTCTTTAGGAACGAGTACTTGAAAGATTTTATCTTCCATTCCTAAAGATTCAACTCTTTGTTTTAAATTTTCCGCCACTTGTTCTTCATAGCCAGAATAAGTATGAATCACATACCAGCCGCGATCGCCCGTTTGCTTTTGAGTTTTAAGCATTTCGTGAGCACGCTCTTCTTCTGCTATTTCTTTTTCTTCTTTAGAATGTTGTGACATTTTTACCTCCCGGGTAGTAGAAGTTTGATATTTTCTTCAAAAATGCTTTAGCATTATCAAACTTTCACTACCCGGCTCTTTTACTTGTAAATTAATATTTCCAAAAGACTAAATAAACCAAAGTCCAAAGCGGCAATTATTCCCATGGAAATTAAAATAGAAAAAACCACAATTGTTGTGTGACTGATAATTTCTTTTTGACTGGGCCAAATTACTTTTTTCAATTCTTCGTAAGAACTAACAAAATAATTTGTAATTTTTCTAAACATTAAATAATCTTTTCAATTTTAATTTGAGAAAAACTCTGCCGGTGACCATTGACTCTTTTGTATCTTTTTTTAGGATGAAATTTTAAAATTCTCACTTTGGGAAATCGGCCTGCTAAAACAAGACTGGCTGTGACAGTTTTGCTAGCTAAAATATCTTTAAAAGTAAAGCTTTTCTCTTTGTTTTCGGGTAATTTTTCAACTTTTAAAATATCACCGGTTTTAACCTTATATTGTTTGCCACCTGTTTTAATTACTGCGAAATCCAAATTTTCTCCAGTCTTCAAAAAAATCCCCCACGGATTATTACAGACTAATTGTAACTAATATAATCCGAAATGTCAACTAAAATGTGATTTTTTTGTGTCTTAAGTAAATACTTTGTAAAATTCCTAATGCTGCCATATTGGTTAACATTGACGAACCACCATACGAAACAAAAGGTAAAGGAACACCAGTCACCGGCATAATACCTAAATTCATCCCAATGTTGACAAAAATTTGGAAAAGTAAAATCATTCCCCAAGTCGTGGCGAAATAAAAACCAAATAAATCTTTAGATTTTTTGGCGACATCTAAAACTAAATAAATCAAAGAGAATAGTAAAATAGCTAGAAAAGTAGAACCAATAAATCCCACTGATTCCGCGGTGGTCGCAAAAATAAAGTCTGAATGAGCCACTGGTAAAAAATTTAACTGAATTTGTGTTCCCTTACCAATCCCCTGCCCCAAAAGTCCACCCGAACCCACCGTAATTTTAGCTTGAGTCACATTATACCCAGAACCATAAGGATCAAGTGAAGGATTAATAAAAGTATAGATTCTTTGTTTTTGATAAGGTTTAAGAAAATGCCAACCAACCGGTACAGAAAGAATTAATCCCGCTAAAATACTAATTAGAATAATTTTTTTAATATTAGAAAAAAATAAAAAGCAAAGCAGCCCCCAAAAAATAACCATCGCCGTACCAAAATCCGGTTGTTTAAGCACTAAAACAACTGGCAAGCCAA
>JAMCZU010000026.1 GCA_023485405.1 Patescibacteria group bacterium | reverse complement strand
CCCATCAAGACGTGGCTTCCAGTATATCTTTGAAGAAATGGCATAATTCATGTAAGGATAGAAAAGAGGGATTTTCGCATAATCATCCATCGCTAGTTTCATTGCCTGTTTAACTTTTTGCTGACGTGTTTTTTGATTCATAGTTTTTGAAATTTCTTCAATTACTTTATCAATATCTGGATTACTATAGCTTAAATTATATTGTCCATAAATTTGAGATGGAGTATGGACTAAACCTTCTAGCACTTCACTAGCATCTTTAGTATCTGGTGAATAGCCAACATAATACATTGAGGTATCTTTACTCATGATTTTAGGAAAAAAGTTTTCGGATGAAAGCGGATTAAGTTTGGTTGTTATGTTAATTTTAGCTAGATCATTTGAAAAAGCAGTAATCTCTTTAGTTGTTGACTCAACAAAATCAACTGTAACCGTAAAGCCATTTGGATAACCGGCTTGGCTCATTAACTCTTTTGCTTTGTCTAAATTATATTTTGGTCTGACAATTTCTGGATTATAACCAAATATTCCCTGTGTTACTAACTGACTTACTGTTGTTGTGTCAGGATTATTTTTAGAAAAGTTGTCCATATCAATAGCCAAAGTTATTGCCTCCCGAACTCTTTTGTCCTTAAAGGGATTTGTTGGTAAATCAATGTATTTAGTTTTATCGCTACTTGAATCTAAATCGAAATAATTAACTAGCGGTAAAGAAACTTTCTTGAGATTTATTTTACCGCCGCTTACGGCACCGTTCAGTAAGTCAACATCTTTATCGGTTGAAGTATAAAAAATTACGTCAGCAGCACCACTGATAAGATAAGGAATTGACGAAGTCTCACTAGACTGCAAATAGGTCACTGTCTTAATCTTCGGTTTTTCTCCCCAATAATTTTCGTTAGTGACTAACTTTATTGTTTGATCGTTTGCTTCAGAGACAATGTAATGACCTGTTCCAATATTTTTATTATTTATTCCATTTTTTTCGATATCATTTTTTTGTAAAATTAAAAAACACCAAGCTAATTTGTTTATTAATAATGGATCGGGGTTTTGAGTTACAAACTCAACTGTGTTATTGGCTCCTACTGTGACGGTAGCATCTGGAAGGGAAGTGCTAATTGGTAGATCTTTTTGACCTTTGATATAATCATAAGTAAACTTTACATCCTCGGCTGTAACAGGATCGCCATTACTGAACTTTGCTTTTGAAGAGATATAAAAACGCCAAGTTAAATCATTAGGATTGTCCCATTTAGATGCGATAAGTGGTATTAAAATATTATCTCGATTAAAAGTAGCTAATGATTCATAAATATTATAATTGAGAGCTAAAATACTTCCTTCTACTTCAGAATTAGGATAAAAATTTTTGGAAAACAATAAACCATAGACTTTAATATTGTCAAGCGATGTTGTTTGATTCTCTTCACTCTGGGTTGATTTTCCTCCTAGATTAATAATACTAAGTTTTATTAATCCAAAAACTATCCCACCCAAAATTACTATAAAAGCCAGTAACCAAATTAAAACTTTGGTTGTTTTGTTTTGTGCCATTTTCCCTCCCTAAGCCCCTAAGCCTTTCAGGCCGGGGCCGGGCGGTCCGACGAATCGTCGGACTTAGCCCTATTTTTATTATTATGATTTTATTTTAACATTACTATGTAGATTTTTCTACTTTAATTGCCCCGTCAGGACAAATTTGCATGCAATTGCCGCAACCAATGCATTTTTCGATTGTCACAATCGGCATCGGATTACCTAAAAAGCCAGAATCACGAGAAAACTGTAAAGCTTTAGTTGGACAACGAACAATACAAAGACCGCATCCCTTACAATATTCAGGAAATCGCTGCCAAGAAATTTTTTCTTTACTAAAATTAGTTTTTATTTCAGTTGCCTCAATACCAGAAAAAGGAGTCTCTTCTTTGTTAAATTTTTCAGCAATTTCGATTCCTGCTTTTAAAGCACCTAAATTTAAATCTTTGATTTCTGGTTTCTTAATAATTTTATCAGCAAACTCCTCTAAAAGTGTTTTCTCGAATTCTTGATAGTCAATTTCTTTCAAATGAGCAATAATTCCGCCCAAAAGAACAACATTAGCGACTTTGCTTGAAAGTTTTTCTTTAGCCAGCGCGAGGGCGGGCATGGCTAAATAATTATTAATCAGATTTTTTATTTTTTCTAAAGATTTATTTTTGATAACTGAGTTGTCGTAGATAAATAAAGTATCTTTACTCAAAAAATCTTTAATGGCTGGGATGGCTCGATCGCAAAAAGCTACCACCATGTCAGCTTTGGCAAAACGAGGATAAGTGATTGGCTTGGAGCTAATTTGTAAATAGGCGAGTGAAACGCCGCCTCGTTGCTCCACACCGAAAGCTGGCAAATACGAAGAATTTTTACCAGATCTTTGAGCCGTAACTGCAATGATTTTGGCAACGGTTTGAACACCTTGTCCACCTTCGCCGGCTAAAATTATTTTTGTGGGCATTTTAATTCTCCAATCGGATAAATTTTGGCCATTTCAATTTCGGCAAAATCTAAAGATTGTTGGGCATCAGTGTGCCAATTAACCGGGCACATGGCAATGACTTCAACAAAACTAAAACCGCGACCTTCAATTTGATTGCTAATAGCTTTTTTATACATTTCCAAGAGTTGCTGGTAATTGGTCGAAATTCCTCGGGCAATATGGGCATCTTCGCTAGTAATTTGAGCTAACATTTCCGGTCCTTTAAACGGTTTTCCTTGAGCTAGTTCTCTTCCTTTTGGCGCAGTAGTAGTTTTTTGATTAAGTAGGGTGGTGGGCGCCAATTGGCCGCCAGTCATGGCATAATTAGCATTATTAATTAGAATGACGGTGATTGGATCATTGCGCATAGCTGTATTTAATAAATGTTGAGCGCCAATAGCGTAGCCGCCACCATCACCAGTAAAACTTACCACAATTGCTTCGGGTTTAGCTTTTTTAAAACCAACCGAAAGAGGCAGAGTGCGGCCATGATGAGTTTGAATGGTGTCAACATTAAACATACTCCACGAAAGGAGTGAACAACCAATATCGGTGGCGTAAATCATTTTTTTTTGAATATCTAATTCGTCAATGGCTTGGCCCAAAATTTTTAAAGCTAAAGCTTGACCGCAACCCGGACAAAATTTATGTGGTTTCGATTCTTTGTTCCAAGATTTTGGTAAAGCGGTTTCAGGCATTGTTTCCTTTCTCCGAAAAAATTTGATTGATTTTTTCGATAATTTCTTCAGGCATAATACCAACAGCAGGTTTTTTTAAAGTAAAAATTGGTGTATTTGCAGGATAAATGTTGGATTTGACCATTCTTTCAAATTGACCTAAAGACGATTCAGTAATTAAAATGCCTTTTTTATTTGTTACCGCATTAATAGCTGATTCTTTCGGAAAAGGATTTAAAGTAATTGGTCGAAATAAACCAACTTTTTTACCTTCATTTCTTAAACTATCAACCGCTAATTTAGCCGCCGCGGCCACAATGCCATGAGCAAAAATGACAATTTCCGCATCAAGAGTATGATAATCTTCGAATTCCAGAATTTCGGGAGTGATTTCCGTAAAATGTTTTTTATAATCAATTAGAACATCAGCTAATTCTTGCTCAAGATTATAAGTATTGCGGATATGAGTAAAAGTGCCTTCTTGTTTTTGCGGATTTAGGAGGTAAGGAGTGGGGGAGACGATTTCAACTTGTTTTTCCTGAGGCTGGTAAATTTCAACGGAACTTTGGGTTTTATTTTGGTAACCATCAGTTAAAACAAAGGTTGGAAAACGATATTTCCAAGCCGTATTAAAAGCTTTAATCGCATAGTCATATAATTCCTGTCCACCGGCGGTGGAATAAACAATCCGTAACCCTTCACCGTTGCCACCAAAGCAAGTTAAATTAAGTTCTTGTTGAGAATAAATAACCGTACCAGTCGAAGGTCCGCCGCGTTGACCAATAAAAGCCACGGTTGGTAGACGCATATTTTCGGCCATAGAAAAAGCATCTTGCATTAAGACATTGCCGGGGCCAGCCGAAGCCGTAAAAGCTTTAACACCAGCTAAAATAGCGCCGATCATCGCAAAACCAGCCGACATTTCGTCTTCTGTTTGTAAAAATTTTAAGGCTGGATTTTTAGCTGCTTCTTCAGCCCAATGTTCCATAATTTCCGTGGTCGGCGTAATAGGGTAGCCAGTCATCATTTGGGCTCCAGCGGCAATCGCACCCTTAACAATCGTTTCGCTCCCCATTAAAAATTCTTTTTTCACAATAAGCCTAACTATCTACTAATGTCCTAATTTTAATATTCTTCCAATGTAGAAGTATCTCCTACAGGTAATCCTAACTCTTTGGCTCGAAGCACCCGACGCATAATTTTACCAGAACGAGTTTTTGGTAGTGTTTTGACAAAAGCAACTTCTTTAGGATAAGCATGCCCGGCTAAATGTTTTTTAACATGTTCGGCAATTTCTTTTTTTAATTCTTCCGACTCTTCAAAACCAGGTCTTAAAACACAGAAGGCTTTAATAATTTCACCACGTTCAGGATCAGGTTTACCAATCACACCGGCTTCAGCCACGGCTGGGTGCTCGATTAAAGCTGATTCAACCTCAAATGGTCCAACCCGCTCGCCAGCGGTTTTAATCACATCATCAGCACGACCCATAAACCAAAAATAACCATCAACATCTTGCCAAGCGCGGTCGCCCGAAGTATACCAGTCTCCTTTAAAATAAGATTGATATTTTTCAGGGTTTTCCCAAATTTCCATCATCATTGAAGGCCAACCAGGTTTTAGCGCTAAATTACCTTCTTTACCACTAGGAAGCTCACTACCTTCATCATCAACAATACCCGCCACTACTCCCGGGAATGGTCGTCCCATTGAACCGACTTTAATATTCATACAAGGATAATTGGAAATGCAAATGGCACCTGTTTCGGTCTGCCACCAGTTGTCATGAAATGGCCTTTTGTATGCTTTGTGGGCCCAGCGAATTGCTTCAGGATTTAGAGGTTCACCCACCGAAGCCAAATGTCGCAGGCTTTCTAGTGAATATTTTTTAACAATTTCATCACCGGCTTTCATTAACATTCGAATAGCCGTCGGCGCCGTGTACCAAATGGTCACATTATATTTATCAATAATCGAATACCATTTTTCAGGGTCAAAACGGCCATCAAAAACTAGCGCTGTAGCCGCATTAGCCCAAGAACCAAGAATTTCATAAGCAATGCCCGTGACCCAACCGGGATCAGCGGTGCACCAATACATATCTTCTGAGCGAATATCTAAAACCCATTTAGCAGTGAGGTATTCTTGAATAATGGCTTGATGGGCATGAACAACTCCTTTGGGTTTACCAGTAGTACCGGAAGTGTAAAGCATAAAAGCACGATCTTTTGGATCCATATGAGCAATTTCAAATTCTTCTGAAGCTTCACTTGTTTCTTTTTTAAAATCAAAATTATCATAAGGCGCATCAACCACTAAAACTTTTTCTAAGTCAGGTAGCTCATTTTTAATTTGCTCAACTCGAGAAACTAGTGTCGAGTGAGTAATGACGAAACGGGCTTTAGAGTTTCCTAAGCGATCTTTAATTCCTTCTGGGCCAAAAGCTTGAAACAGAGTGCCGGCAATGGCTCCAGTTTTTAAGATACCTAAAAATGAATAATAAAGTTCTGGGATTCGAGGCAAAAAGAGGAAAACTCGATCTCCTTTTTGTACGCCCAATTTTTTCAAAACTCCAGCAATTCTATTGGAAAGTTCGGCAATTTCAGCAAAAGTAAATTTTTGAACTTCGCCAGCGTCATTTTCCCAAATAAGCGCCATTTTTTGTTTATTTGGTGTCTCTAGATGTTTATCAATGGCATTGTAAGCGGCATTCATTTTGCCATCATCAAAATAAATAATTTCGGTTTTAATTTGATCCCAAGAAAAATTTTTATAAGTTTCGTCGTAATTTTTTAAATTTGGTTCAAAACCCAAATCTGTTTTTTTAATAATTTCTACTTCTTCGGTCAAAAAAACTCCTTTCTAATTTTATTCTAAATGATTAAGTAGTGAATGGCCAGTCATCTTATCGCTTTTTGGCAACGCCATTATTTCCAAAACAGTCGGAGCCACATCGGCCAAAGTATCTTTGGCGGTAATAATTTTGGAGAGCGAAAAATACGACGAAGAAACAGCACTTTTAAAAAGATTTTTTTTATTATCCGGGGTAATGTAAATAAAAGGAACGGGGTTGAGAGTATGTTTTGTTTCCGGATCTTGTTCAGGATTAAGTTTAACCATTTGCTCAATATTGCCGTGATCAGCCGTAATAATAGTGGCCCCGTTAGCTTTAATATTTGCTTCTACCATTTTACCAACAGCAATATCCACCACTTTAATCGCTTTACCGGCCGCAATCATATCACCAGTATGAGAAATCATATCCACATTAGCAAGATTTACCAAAATAAAATCGTAGGCGTGACTTTTGACTGCATCAATAATAACTTTAGTAATTCTGGGGGTGGCCATGACTGGATCTTTAGCCGGATTTTCATTCGTCCTGGAAGGTAAAATTTTTCTTTGTTCACCGGCAAATGGGGCACCGTTACCGCAATTAAAAAAGCCGGTGACATGAGCCGCTTTTTCACTTTCAGCCACTCGTAATTGTTTTTCTTGATGTTCGGCTAAAATTTCACCCAGAGTATCAATAATATTAACTTTTTGAAAAGCCGCTCTAACTGGTAAACCCTTTTTGTATTCGGTTAGGGTCACAAAATGAATATTTTTTAAATTTTTTGGTTTCCAGAAACTTTTTTGGCTCGAAGCAATAATCGCTTCGGTAAGTTGCAACGAACGATCAGGTCGAAAATTGAAAAATACCACCGCGTCATTGTCTTTTAAAACAGTT
>JAMCZU010000012.1 GCA_023485405.1 Patescibacteria group bacterium | reverse complement strand
CATGACAACGAGACTCAAAATAACTAATTTTAAAACTTTAGCCCATTCAATCTCTAAATGAATGAATTTTTGGCTACAAAGAAAATAAGCTACTGTCAAAAACAGATAGGATAAAGCGGTAGCCCATCCTGCCCCCACCATACCATATCGAGGAATCAAAAGAAAGTTTAAAATAATATTTAGAACTGCCGCCATTGCCGTATAAACAGCCAGGAATTTAGTTTTTCGAGAAAGGGTGATTCCTAAAGCTGTCACTTGGTTGGAAGCGGCAAAAACCATTGCCAAACTCAAAGGACCAATAACTTTAGCCGCGTCATAAAATTTAGGGGTGGTAAGTACTTGTAAGATTTCTAATCCAAAAAGAGAAAGCAAGGTCGCTAAACTAAAGAAAAAGATTAAATAATAAACAAAAAAACGTGGTATAAACTGATGAAAAACTTTTTTTGATTCAAAATAGATATTCATCACTTGTGGTGACCAGGCTTGGCCTAAAGCATAAGAAAAGAAAACTAAAAGACTAGCAATATTAATCCCAATTGAATAAAGTCCTAACTCAGTCAGACCACGATAATGATTAATAAAAAACCGATCTGAAAGATCAAACACAAAAAAAGATAAAGAAGCTGGCACCACCATCGCACCAAATAAAACCATTTCTTTAAGTCTGGCATAAGAGATTAAAAATTTCAGATTATGACGGATAAGATAAAGTGCCAGGATCATTGAGAAAAAAGTGCCAATAAGCTGTCCTTCAAAATAACCAACCAGACCTTTTTTAAGATAAGCAACAAAGAGAATCATTAAGCCCGTCGCTAAAATCGCATTAAAACCTGTGACAAGTGCAAAAGTTTTAGCCCGAAATTCTAGTCGAAAAACAACTTTAGCTAAATTAACTAGAAGCATCATAAAGGCTGTCCATAGAGAAAGTAAGAACAAAAATTGAAAAGAGTTAGATTTAAAAACAAAGTTTGAAATGGATCCAGCCAAAAAACTTAAAGTACCAATAATAACTAAACCCCAACTTAAAAGAAACCACAAAGCAGACGAGATTACCTGTTGACGCTCTTTTTTATATTGGTAATAACTCACAAAAATTGCGTTATCCATACCAAAGATTAAAAGTAAACTAATAAATGAGATCACTGAAGCAATTAAACTAATAACACCATATTGTTGAGGTACAAAAATTCGCGTAAAAATTGGCGCCGTAATCAATGCTAAAACCTTTAAAATAGCATTGCCCACACCATAGATAAGACTATCTTTAGAAAGCCCAACAAAATATTTTTCTAATGAGATTTTTTTCATTAAATTAATTTTCTTTTTCTAACTTCTTTTTCAAAAATCTTCTGATTTATTTTTCTATTATTCCAGATATATTCATAAAGAATATTTCTAAGCGCCCCGACAAATTTCAAGGAATGATATTTTTCCACATATTCCCGTCCATGTTTGCCAAGTTCTTCACGTAATTTTTGGTTTTTAACTAATTTAGTCACTACTTCTGCTAAATTATCAGGGTTTGCCGAAATTGCTGGAATATTTTTAGCATAATAGTGATGAAATTTCTCAATGTCTGATCTCAAATAAGTAATTACCGGCCGACCTGTTGCCATTGCTTCAATCGCCGTAAACCCATGCCAACCAGAAACAACATCGGGAATAAAAATATCTGCCTTGGGATAAATTTCTCGACACTCGGCCATTGTTTTCTTTTCCAATAAAGTTAATTTAATCGGCAATTTTTTTTCCAATTCGGAAATAATATCAATAATAAAACGAGTCCCTTTGTGGCTTCTGTGATTTGTAGAGTGGATAATATTGATAATCTTGTTCTTTGGTAGCGGGGAATCTTTCCAAAAAGATAAATCTGTCGCCAAAGGAAGCATGATTGCCTTTTCTCCAAGATGAATAATGTCACCACCAGCAATTAAAACGTTGGCATATTTTTGAGCTCGTTTGACATTTTCTCTAATAATTTTTTCTGACCAACTCTCAGTCTCTTCCGTCCGGTCCATCGCGTTATTGTACTTAAAACCATAGTTTCGAACATCAGAAAGAATTTTACAATCAGAACCATAACCATAAACAGAGATTTTTTTGGCACAAAGTTTCAGGAAAACAAACTCTCCCTTACGCCAATGTGAATTCATCAAAATCCCACCAGAAAAAGCAAATTCAAAAATATCATATTTTAAAAGTGCCCATAAAAATAAAAAAAGATAATCTGAAAGATATGAAAAAATTCTTAAAAATTTATGATCGGCTAAGATAAAGTCAAAACTAATCGGTCGAAAAAACGAAGGCACATCAAGAGAAAAATTATTAACTTTATAACCCTGAGTTTTTAAGGCCTTAACCGCAAAAAATGGTAAAGGTGAACCTAAGGGCGAAATAATCACAGAGGGTTTAAGCCTAAAAAGTTTTTTCAAAAAATATCTTATCCAAGCATAAATTATCACCAAAGGTAATATTATCAAAAAAATTAAATCAAAGAAGTATCTAATTAGAGTGATGACGCTAGTAACAACTAACTTAAAAATATTTTTCTTGAAAGAAAATTTTTTCTCATAAATACCTTGACGCACACCAATTTTTCTAGCCGGTACGCCAGCCATAATTGAATAGCGTGAAGTATTTCTTGTGACGATTGCTCCCGCTCCCACTTGAGTCCCAAAAGCGACTGTCACTCCTGGCATAATGATAGCACCAATGCCAATATCACAACCTTGATCAATTTTAACAGACGCGTACTTAAGCGGTAAATCAATAATTAACCCTAAATCGTCTTCCTGAAGATTATGGGTGGCTGTAATTATTTTGACCGCTGGACCGATGCCAACATTAGGACCAATTTCAATTCCACCAGCCGCGTGAAGATAACAATTAGCTCCAATCCAAACATTGTCACCAATAATAAGTTTATTTTGATGATAACCTTGCAAAATAGTGTTATGGCCAATATAAACATTGTTACCAATGATAATATTTTCAGGATTAAAAACTTTGACACCTTCTTCAAAAGTGACATCTTGACCGATCTTTTCAAAATCTTGACGATTAAATTTACCGCTACCTTGAGATTTAAATTTTCGCATAAGTCTTGTTTAATTTTGTCATTTCAGCCTTTGCCCCCTTACCCCACCATTCACCATGAATAAGAATTTGAAAATGATTATATCTAGCTAAATTTTGACAAACGCAACCATCTTTCCAATTTTGCAAGCTGTCTGAAAGATAATGAAATTGGGAATATTCTTGAGAATAATGTTTGATTCCAACTTTTTCTTTAGGAATTTTCTTAAAAAAATGATTTTGCCAGAAATTCCCTGGGCGACCTAAATCACCATGTTCAGAAGCAGTTATAATTTTACATTTAAGAACTTCTTCTAAAATAGCTTTTTCGCTTAAAAAAAGATCAGCTAAATCCATTTTAAAAACTGGGGCCAAAACTCTGGCTTCCGAGTGAAGACCAATTTCATGTCCTAAATCTTTAATTTTTTTTAAAATTTTCAAAGTTTGCCCCGAAGGATAATAATATTGCCCATGAACTCTCACAAAAAAAGTTGATTTAATTTTCAAAGATTTTTCAATTTTAGCTAACTCAAGACTTCTTTTAGGTAAAACATCAATATCGTGACGAAGAATTATAACTTTAGGCCGATTCGACACTTTATCGAAATCGCGAAAATTAGTAATTACAAAACCTGACTTTAAAGCCAATTTTAGAATTTCTCGATAATGTTTTAAAGAAAAATCACATTTCATTTTAATCTACAAACACTCTAAACCATATCTCCAGATTATACAAGCGCCAGAAAAGTTGTCCGTCTGAGAATTGGTCTTTTAAATATTTTTCAAATAAAAGCAAAGTATTTTTTTGATCAAAAAAGCCGCGTTCGGCAAAACTCTTGGAAGAAAAAACATTTTTCAATTCTTCTTTAAGATCATTTTTGAGCCATTTTTCTTCCGGTGTCGCAAAACCGATTTTATCCTGACGGGTGCGAATTTTTTCCGGTAAAATACCTTTGAGTGCTTGCCGCATCACCCATTTTGTTTCGCCGTCACGAATTTTGTAATTAGCAGGAAGCGAAAAAATAAACTCCACTAATCTGTAATCTAGAAATGGCACGCGCGACTCAATCGAAAAGGCCATCGAGTTCCTGTCTTCATAGTGAAGAAGTGACGATAAATTCATTTTCAAAGAATTATACAAAGAATTTTGAAAAGAATCTTTGGAAAAATTAAATCTTTTTGATGTTTCAAATCGTTCTAGAAAATCTGGATTAAAAACTTTATAAGTCGGATTGGTTTTTTGGAAAAATTTGGTGGTTTTTTGGCCAAGCCAACCAGCCCGTAAACCCCGAGTAAAAATTTCTTGTAATTTTTTTAAAGGTTGTGGCTGTTTTTTAAAAAAGAAAAATAGCTCGTGAATAAAAGTAAAAATTTGTCTTTTTTGAAATAGATTTTGAAAATAAAGACCAAAATAACCAGTATAACCCGCCAAAAGTTCATCGGCGCCTTGGCCGTCAAGCATCACTTTAATTTTTTTCTGCGAAGCCAATTTAAAAACATTCCATTGGGCATAAATGCTGGTTGACAGAAACGGTTGATCCTGGTGCCAAATAATTTTCTTTAAATCTTGTTTTAAATGTTTACCCTCAGGGTAAACAAAAAAGGGTTTAGCCCCAGTTTTTTTAATCACTTCTCGAATATATTGGCTTTCGTCGCAATTTGAGTAACCTTTGCCATAAACTGCCGAAAAAGTTTTTTGCCAGCGGCCTACTTGATCCAAACGTTCATCTTTTAAAAAAAGATTAACTTGAGAAACAATCGCCGATGAATCTAATCCTCCTGAAAGACAAGTACCTATTGGCACGTCACTACGAAGTCTTAATTTGACCGAATCAATAAATAAATCCCTAAATTTTTGAATATTTTCAGTTTCGGATAAATCATTTTCTTTTTGATTCAAATCCCAATATTTCTTAATTCTTAATTCTGAATTCTTAATTATTAAATAATGGCCACCTCTTAATTCTTTAATACCGTAAAAGAAAGTTTCGGCACTGTGATCAACCCAACCAGTCACTAAATAATCCCAGATAATTCTTTCGTTAGGTTTAGCTTTAACACCAGGATAAGCCAAAATGGCTTTAATTTCCGAAGAAATTATTATCTTTTTTTTATCAGCAAGATAATATAACGGTTTTACCCCTAAACGATCGCGAGAGACAAAAATAGTTTGATTTTTTTTGTCATATAAAATAAAGGCCCACATGCCATTGAATTTTTCTTGACACTTTATGCCCCATTCTTTATAAGCGGCTAGTATGACTTCCGTATCAGTTTGAGACTTAAACTTATATCCTTTTTTAATTAGCTCTTCTTTTATTTCAAGATAGTTATAAATTTCACCATTATACACAATCGCCAAATTTTGATTGTCGTAAGCAGAGCTTGTGGTTCGCTCACCATAGAACATTGGCTGATGACCAGCTTTTGATAGATCAATAATCGAAAGCCTATTTTGCGCCAAGCCAATATTTTTTTCTACCAAAAACCCCGTATCGTCTGGTCCACGGTGAGAAAGAGTTTGTGCCATTTGAATAAGTATTTTTCGATCAATTGGTTTTTGATCTAAATTGATAGCACCGCAAATTCCGCACATAAATTACCTTCTAGCTTTCTTTTGTACCATAAGGATAAAGTTTGAGCAAGAGGTTAAACTAAACTTTTGTATAGTGCAAAAAGTTTTTTTGAGACAGCAGAAGAAGAATATTTTTTAAGAATTTCCGAGTGGATTTTTACCGGTGGATAATTTTTAATATTTTCCTTTATTTTGACCATAGCCGAAGCGATTAATTCGATATTGCCCTTCTCTACTAAGAGTCCATTTTCTTTTGTTACAAAGTCTTCTGGACCACCGCAGGCTGTAGCAATCACCGGCCGACCGCAGGCCAACGCTTCCAAAAATACCATCCCAAAAGATTCATGATATGAAGGCAAAACAAAAGCATTACAATGTTGAAGTTCTTTTAGAACCTCTTGGCGATTTAAAACTCCGAGCCATTTAATATTTTGATCAATTTTTAAAGCTTGAGCCAATCTTTGATATTTTTTTAAATATTTTCCTTGTCCACCAAGACGAAAAATTAAATTTTTATCTTTTTTAAGAGCCAAAGCGATAGCCTTAATCAAATCCTCAAAACCTTTTTCTTTTGAAATTTCACCTAAAGAAAAAAAATTAAAATTTGAACTAACTTTTTGAGGAAAATATTTTTGATAACTATCATCAATAAGATTAGGCACCACTTTTGATTTAATTTTGTATTTGAATAATTCTGTTTGTAACTTGGAGCTGACGGCAATAACCAGATCAGCTTTTTTAAGAGGTTCCAAAACTAATGGCATTAAATGGGAATGATTGGAAAAAGGCAATAACGGAAAAGGTCCCATATGTTCAGTGATAACATAGGGTATTTTAAATTCCTGAGCTAATTTCATCGCTACATATCCCGCAGGAAAACTGACATGAGCATGAATAAGATTAACTTTCCCAAATTTTTCTTGGGCTTTTTCAAAATTAGTTATATTTGCTTTGATAATGGAATTAATATTACCTTTTGAGAATCTAGCTGACCATTCTAAAACCGGCTCATTAAATTCAAAGACTTGAGGAGCGATTTTTCGTTGAAAAGATTTATCTTGAAAAAAATTAATTAGAGATGGCAAAGCTTGTTTTGGTTTTTCAAAATTTATTTTCGTGTCACTCCCCCAAAGGCTAATAATGACTGGACAATTAGAAAACTTACCGATCGCTTTAGCTTGTTCTTTAATAAACAAACCTGCTGTCGGGTTTTGCTTAGAAGGATACCAAGAAGGAATCAAAAAAATATTCATAAATCCTTTTTAAAAGTCTTGATTAAAAGTTTAAATTTGCGCCGTAGATTATATTTATTTAAATACCTTAAGGCTAACCAACGACTTAAACTAGCCGCCTTAAATAAAGAATTTTTTTTGAACTTTAAAGCTAAATTTAAATACTTAAAATCATGATCATTTTCTACGTGATCAAAAATATTCTCAAGCGGGAAATTCTTTAAAAGCCAGCAATAAAGCTGATCCTCTTCTGCTAGCTGACGTTTTCTTTGTAAATTAACACCTTGACTAGAATGAATTCGTGCCTTCACTAAAATCCGTGGAACGTGCCGAAAAACATAATCACTTTTCATCAAACGAAACCACATTTCATAATCTTGAACATTTCTTAATTTTTCATTGAAAGGCCCCGCCTTTTGTAAAGCCTTTTTTGACACAAAGACAGTGCAACCATGAATAAATCTTTCATCAATTAAATAATAAATAAAATGAGCCGGTGGCGGTTTAAATTTAAAATTTTTTAAATGCTTACCTTTTTCATTAATGAGTTCAAAGTTACTATATAAAACCGTTTTGGGCGGGTATTTTTTAATTTGTTTTAATTGTTCTGAAATTTTATTTGGTAAATAAACGTCGTCGTGCGAGAGCCAAGAAAAATATTCCCCCTGCATCTTTTGAATACCTAAATTTAGAGCCGAGGCCACCCCACCATTAGTTTTTCGAAAATAACGAATTTTTGGTAAATATGACTGAGCAATTTTAGCTGTTTTACTACCATCAGTTGAACCATCGTCAATGACTAGAATTTCAATATTTTTATAAGTTTGAGCTAAAGCTGACTCAATCGCTTCTTTTAAATAATTGGAACCATTGTAAACAGGAATAATAATAGAAACAATAGGCTTCATCGCAAAGGCTTAAAATGACTTAATACAATTTTTAAAACCGTGTCTGAAACATTAGTGTTAAGATATTCTTGAGGCGGTAACCAATTTCGGTCGGCTCGAGTGACTTGTTCAACCCCTTTTAAAATCATTACCGGCTCACAACCAGACAAGAAACTACTACCAGACTCAATTGTTTCCGGTCGCTCAGTGGTATCTCTTAGTGTTACATTGGGCACTTGCAAAATACAACCTTCTTCTTGAACTGTACCGGAATCAGACAAAATACAGAAAGCATTTTTTTCTAGCAAAACGAAATCAAACAAACCGAACGGTTGAACTGGTTGAACTAATTTATGAAGTTTTAATTTTTCTTTAAGAAGTCTTTTTTTGGTTCTTGGATGAACACTCCAAATTAACGGCAATTTGTATTTATTAGCAATTTGGTTAAAAGCGGCGATAAATTTACCCAGCCGCTCACTGTTATCAACATTTTCTTCGCGATGCAAAGTCACCAAAAAATATTTATTTTTTTCTAATTTTAGCTTTTTTAAGATTGAACTTTCCTCAATTTGGGGTGAAAAATAATCTAAAACTTCTTTAATTGGATTACCAGTGACAAAAATCTTTTCACCTGGAATACCTTCTCGGATTAAATTGGCTCGACTTCGTTCAGTATAAGGAAGTAAGATATGACTTGAGCCATCAATAATCCGACGGTTAACCTCTTCAGGTACTCTTTCGTCATAACAACGGTTACCCGCTTCCATATGAAAAACCATAATTCCCAGTCTTTTTGCCATAATGGCTGCCAATGAACTATTAGTATCACCTAAGACCAAGAAACGATCGGGTTTTTCTTTAATCATAATTTTTTCAATATTGGAAAGAATAATGCTAATTTGTTCACCAAAAGTACCTTTAGCCCCAAGATAATAATCAGCTTTTCGGACTTCAAGCTCTTTTAAGAAAATCTCGTTTAAATTAAAATCATAATTTTGACCAGTATGAACTAAGACCTGATTACACGCCTTATCAAGTTTTTTAATAATTAAACTTAAACGAATAATTTCTGGTCTTGTTCCCAGAATAGTCATCACCTTCATTTAATCTCCTTACCATGAAACCAATCTTCACGTTTGAAAATTCGACCTGGATCAGCAATTTTTCTGGCATAACCTAAACTGGAAAAATCGGGATTAATTGGTAAGCCACAACCGCTACCAACATAGCCTGGTGCTTTAATTTTAAGAGTTTTTTGCCACCAATCTTCGTCAAACCAGAATTTAACTACATCCATATCGCACGAATCATCAGTATAAATAAGAGAATTATCTAAAAGATTAGGCCAAATATATTTAACCGAGTCTTCAAGGGATGAACGAAGATCAACATCCAGAAAAGCAAAAACTAAAGGTTTGTTAAACTTTTTTAGAGAGTCTTTATAAAAACCTTTTATAAATTGGCAAGCTTTAATATTGCCATGTTCTTTAATATTTTTTTTAACTTCCGTCAAAGTGCCGTCGTACATTCCCTTTTCATAATAACCTAAAACTGATAAATGAGTATAAAAATGGCCTTTTTTGTCATCGTCTGGTGGAATACCTTCAAAAGAATCAGCCACATATAATTTTCTCTTAACCTTGCTGGCAACAAGTGAAAGAATTGCCGTACTACCACCCTTCCAACAACCACACTCGATTAAATCACCTTTTTGAGACTTAGGAATATTAAAGACAACTGTGGCCATGGCCACGTAATAAATCCAATGGGTCGCCGTTTGAACTTTGGTTGTAATTGTTTTGAATTGTTCAACTAATTCTTTTTTTTGAGCTAAATCTAAACCATAAACTTTCCCCACTGCTGGATCAAAAAAACGGGCTAAAATTGCTTTATGCATCGCCTCCCGTGCTACTGCTTCTGCCGGTAATTCTTGTTCTGTTAATTTAAATTTTTTAGCTATCTCATAAAGATAATTGTAAATTGTGTCAATTTTGGACATTTTCACTCAATTCTTGAATCATTTCTTCAACCGTTGGTACTGTTTTATAACCTGCCGCTTGCCAAATTTTGAGATTTGTTTCTTTATTATTGGTAGATAAAGTTCGATCAACCACTACTTCAGCTTTAACTGGCTTAACCTTAATATCACCACGATTAAAAGCAATTTTGGCTGCTTCTAATAACTTGGCTTTGTCTATTTTATTTTTAGGAATAACATGCTGAAGTCGAGGTAATTTGGGATTTTTTTTAATAATTCCTTGGCAAATGCGGGCAAATTGGAAAATCGTCACGCCATTCCATTGATGATTAGTAAAACCATTGACCTGAGCATTTTGTGGCTGACCTAAAAACCAATCTAAAAGCGAAACATGAGCTCGGGGCTCTGGACCGATGATTGAACAGCGGAGATGATAAACATTAGGATAATAAGTTTCACCTAAACTTTTAGTTTTACCATAAACATCCAAGGGGTCATGAGCATCGCTCTCAATATAATTACCACGAATACCGGAAAAAACACAATCAGTTTCAATTTGAATTACTTTAGCCTTTGTTTTTAAAGCTGCTTGAGCCAACATTTGGGGAAATAAAGCGTTGATACGAATGGCTCTTTCGATCTTAAAAGGATCATCTTCACTAATATAAGGTTTCAAAATCCCAATGCAATTAATCACCCACTCTGCACCAGTAATCGCTTTTTTAATTACGCCAATATCCGCTTTATCTAAATCTAGAACTTTAACTTTGGCTTTAGGGTATTTTTTCTCTAAAACTCGAACTTCTGAAGCTTTACGCACTGTGCCAACCAAAGAAAAATTCTCATCTTGCGACAAGACTTGCATGACCATCGAACCCAACATCCCATGGGCTCCTAAAACTGCTACTTTGTGTTTTTTCATAACCTATTTTCTCCCTATTATTTAATTGCGTCTTCATAAATTGGTAAATCGAAATAACGTGGATCGAAGCGAAAATCATCATTTTTTGATTCTTCAACGGTTTTATTAGAAAAAATCATAATCTGAGCATCGGAAGTTAAAGACATTAGCCCGTTAGCATAACCCTCTGGGATATAAAGAACTGATGGTTTTTGAGCACTAAGTTGAAAACGATGAACTTTAGCTTCTTTTGATGGCTCATCCCAATTATCAATCGCCACTGCTCCAATTAACGCTTCTCCTCTTAAAACCATAAGATATTTGGCTTCATGTTTATGACCATGCCAAGCTCGAACCAACCCGGCACAACTATTTTCTACCATATAAAAACGCTTTACTCCTTCAAAATCAAAACCATTAATAAAACTCACTTTTCCACGTAAGTCCTTGGCCGCTCCACCTTCAATTAACCTAGGTTCTTCAGGTTCTTGACCATTCGGAATCTTTTCCAATTTATGAGTACTGAACTTTGACAAATACATTTCATTGGTAAAACGAGGGCTTAAAAAATCCCTAATCCGACCCTCGGCAAAAACTGCTTTTAGTTCTTTAATTCCATCTTCAATTTCATATTTAGGGGCAAATTTTAATTCTTTAGTGGCCTTATCAACTTTTACCCGATAATTACGCGCATCTTCAAATTTCATCTCCACTTTTTCAATTTTTATATCAGGAAAATGTTTTTCTACTTTTTCGGCTAATTCAATCATATTAATGTTTATTTTTCTTAAATTAAAAATTCCTCGCTTAGTGGTAGTTAGATTGTCACAAGCGGTTTTGGCTGCATCTTTCACATGAAGCAAGGGTCGGTATTGTTTACCACCAAAAACTTTCAATTCTTTATCGTAGAAAGCCCTCATTGTCATGGTGTTGACTACCAGATCCAACCTGACCCGAGAATATTCATCAGAAACACCAAAAAGGGTACCCAAGCGAAAGATAATTGCATTTTTATCTACTAGAAATTTTTCGGCTTCTAATTTGGTTTTAGCGTAGACTGACAAAGGGTTTAAAGGTGCATTTTCATCTAATTCTCCATCTTGAGCACCGTAAACCGAACAGGTGGACATAAAGATTATTCGTCCATCAAAATTTTTCGACAGCCATTCAACTTCGTCGGTATTAATTTTAGTGGAAATTTCGGGATTTAAAGCACAAGCACCATCACCCACTAAAGCAGCCAACCAAATCACTGCCTCAGCCCATTTGAGATGTGGTAACAATTTTTCATGATTGCGAATGTCACCATAAATAAATTTTACGCCCTTGCGATATTCTTCTTCGTAAAGTAAAGCGTCATACACTCGCAAATCATGCTCGGAATTTATTAAAATATCCGTCACTGCCCCCCCTAAATAACCCGCACCTCCTACCACTAAAACTTTCATTCGTATGCCTCCGATTTTAAGCTAAAATTTCGCCTATTTTTTCTTCTTGATGCTCAAAAAGTAATTTATATTTAGTCAGCATTTTTTTAGTTTCTTCTAAATCCATTTGCGCATTGGCAGAACTAAACTCGCCTGGTAGAATTCTCTTATTTATTTTTTTACCAATTAATTCTGGCAACATCGCTTGAATAACATAATAACCTTTTCGTTCGACCGTATGCCAACTTTCTTCGTCGGAAATTAGAATTTCATGAACTTTTTCACCTGGTCGAATACCAGTACATTTTATTTTTATTTTTCTTTCACCGACTAGAATCTTAGCAATATTAGTAATCAAACTGGAAGCCGCTTGAGGAATATAAATTTCACCCGGTTTAGCATCCTTAATCGCCGCAAAAATTGTATCAACCGCCTTTTCGAGTGGCAACAAAAAACGGGTCATTTCCTCAGTCGTAATGGTGAGTGGTCCACCATTTTTAATTTGTTGATAAAATAAAGGAATGACTGAACCACGTGAGGCTAACACATTACCATAACGAACGCAAACAAATCTGGTCTTGGGGACAAAAATATTGCCAGAAATAAAAACTCTTTCCTGTAAAGCCTTGGTCATTCCCATCACGTTGACTGGCTTGCAAGCTTTGTCTGTTGAAACGCCCACCACTGTTTTAACTGGAAAATTATTTTCTCGTAAAACTCTGATAATATTTTCGGCGCCGCCAATATTAGTTTGAACTGCTTCGTAAGGAAAATACTCACAAGTCGGCACCTGTTTTAACGCCGCCGCGTTAATAATAATATCTGCGTCTTTTAAAACGGAACAAATAGATTCGTAACGCCGGACATCACCAATTCGAAATTCAACTAATTGTCGGAAATTATTATAGATTACTTCTTCGGTCACATTTTTCATATGCTGATATTCTAAACGCATATAGTGCTGTTTGGCTTCATCTCGAGAAAAAATAATAATTTTTTTAGGCTTTCCTTCTTTGAATGACAAAATACGCCGCACTAAGACTTTTCCGAGCGAGCCTGTTCCACCAGTGATGACAATTCTTTTTTGACTAAATATACCCATTTTTAAAATTTAATAAAATTTGGATTAGATTTATAATATTGATGCATTTTTTGAATCATTTTGGGCCAACTGGGCGATATATAAGATGTCTTTTTTTTGAATTTTTTTGAATCAAGGGATCTCTTAAGAATAATACCATCAAATAATTCAATTGCAACTTTTTTGTCATAAATCTTGGCAATCAGTTTCAATAAATCATATTTGGAAATTGGCTCTGAAGAAAGATGATAAATACCAGAAAGATTCCGGGAAGGAATAATATATTCAGCCATCACTCTTGCTATTTCTGTCGTCGGAAATCCTGAATAAATAACTTGAGTATAACCTTTAACTTTACTCTTTTGACTTAAAAACCAATCAACCAAAGAATGATGATCCAAAAAACCATGACCAAGAATAGAAGTTCGAAGGGTTAAGACATGAGGTAAAGATACTTCACCTAAAAGTTTGGTTTGACTGTAAATATCTTGCGGTGAAGGTTTATCAGACTCTTTATAATCACCTTCCTCTCCATAAAAAACGCTATCAGTACTAATATGAATTAACCTAGCACTAAAAGCATTGGCTAGTTTTGCCAAACGATGAGGCAATAAAGCGTTTAAACGAATACTTAAAGTAATCTCTTCTTCATTTTGGGGTTCTTTGGTAAAACCGACACAGTTAATTACTACATCTGGTTTTATCAAGCCAAAAACTCTTACCAAGCTTTCGGTATCTTCCACATCAACATCAGCTTGGATTTTTTTTAATAGTTTTTCTGGCAAAAATCTTTCGGCTTCCGAAAGATTGAGAACTGTCCCAAAAACATCCAGGTTTTGATCACACGAAAGTTCACTCATAAGAGCATTTCCCAACATCCCAGTTGCCCCCACCACTAAAATAGTTTTTTTTCTCATACCCATTTTATGACTCAAAATAGTGATGCATCTGGCTTCGAAGAACATTAATGACTACATTGCTCGGGCTAAAATCTTCGTCTAAATCATAGCGACCACCCCAGGGCAGATGCAAAGCAATCTCGACCGCCTCACAAATTGCTCCCTTCTCTACTCCCGCGACGATATGAGCACCAGCTTCAACTGTTTCGTAACGTTCCGAAGTCTTCCGAATACTAACGCACGGCACTTTATAAAATAAACCTTCTTCTGGTGTCGTGCCCGAATCACCCAAAAGACACAAAGCATTCATATTTAAATTATTAAAATCATAAAATCCTAAAGGATTAATAATCCTAATACCTTTAGGCACTTTCAAACCCGTTATCTTATTTTTCGTGCGTGGATGCATCGGGTAAATAATTTCTTTTTTAAATTTTTTATAAATTAGACCAAGGCCATCTAAAATAGATTGCAAAGTAGCCGGATCATCAACATTTTCTTTGCGATGAGCCGTAATAGTCATATATTCTTTCGGCATTAGTTTCAATTTTTTCAAGATTTGACTTTCATTAATTTGAGTTTGAAAAGCCCGCATGGTTTCAAAAGTCGGATTGCCGGTCACAAAAATCTGCGATGGGTGAATGTCTTCTCTGATTAAATTCTCACGATGATACTGACCAAAAGGCAACAAAATATCGGAAATATGATCAATTAAAATACGATTGCGTTGTTCGGGCATTCTTTTGTCCCAAGCCCTCAGTCCCGCTTCCATATGGAATATTTTAATCCCGTGATGAGAAGCCGGTAGTACTGCTAACCCACTGTGAGTATCACCTAAAATAATCAAAGCATCTGGTTTAACTTTTTGGAATAATTCATCACTTTTAGCAATGACGTCGGTTACTTCTTTACCATAAGAAGAAACATCGATCCCTAAATCATAATCTGGCTCTCGAAGTTCAAGATCACGAAAAATAAAATCCTTCAATTCTGCTTTATTGTTTTGGCCAGTATGAACAAAAATATGTTCAAAATTTAATTCATCCAGTTTTTTTAAAACTGGCCACATTTTAATCATTTCTGGTCGTGTACCAACAATGGTCATTACTTTCATAAGTATATCTTTCTATAAGTCGAGGGAATGTTATTTTGCAAAATGCCGGTCGAGGAGCGCTCCGATTTGCCGAAACTTGGCAACGAGGCAAAATCGGAAGCGACGAGTAGGTTGGTTAGGGCGGCTGAAAGCAAAATGACATCCCGAGACTTTATTTTTAATCTTTTTTATAGAAATCTTAATTCTGGCGCCGGTGCCACCCAAATCCCCTTAAACCACGGTTCTTTGGCTTTAATACTTTCAAAATAATTCCACGCGGTCACGAAAATATAATCAGGTGGATTTTTCTTTAACTCTTCAGGAAAAACAATCGGTGTATGAGTTCCAGGCATCAAGCGTCCACTACGAAGTGGTGAAGCATCAACTATCTTTTCTAGATAAGTCATTTTGCAGGCATTAACCCACATCGTTGCTCGGCCTGAAGCACCATAACCCCAAATTCGACTATTTTTGCTTAAACTTTTCATCACTTTAGCTGTGACTTCAATGGCTCGTTGCACCTTTTGACCAAATTCCTGCCAAGTTTCAATTTCGGTAATTTTAATTTCTTTTTCATACTTCAAAAGTGCTTTGACACTTGGTTTTACTTTTTCTTTAGGATCAACGGCGGCGACCACTCGAATAGACCCGGCATGCATTGGCAGTCTTTCAACATCAACAATATGAAAACCATATCGGTTTAACATAATTTCAAGAGTAGTCACACAAAAATAATTAAGGTGTTCATGATAGAGAAAATCCCATTGCAATAATTCTAAAAGATCACCTAAGTACATTACTTCTAAACACAAATGGCCGTCTTTTTTTAAGACTTTTTTAGCTGCTTTTAAAATTATTTCTGGATGATCGTTGTGAGGAAAAGCATTACTACCAGTCACAATATCAGCCCGACCATCTTGTTTTCGAATTTTTTCCGCCATTTCTTCGTCAAAAAATCCTTGAATTGAATTTAGACCTTTTTCTTTAGCCATTTTGGTAATATTTCTGGAAATATCAACCCCACAAGTTTTAACACCCATTTTTTCTAATGGCTCCATTAAAACACCGTCGTTGCTGCCAAATTCAACCACGAATTCTGGTTTAAATTTCTTCTTTAACCACTTAGCATAATCACCAAAATGAGTAACTAACCCCGGCACAGTACTGGAAGAAAAACAATAATCTACAAAAAGAGTCTTAGCTGGCACGACAAACAAAGTTTGAACCAAGCCACAATTTTGGCAAATATGGATCGGTAAAGGAAAGAGTTTTTCTTGTTTAATCGCCTCTTTTTCTGGCAGCAAAAAACCACCCGCTAAAGGCTGAGGGCTTAAATCTAAAAACTTCACAAATTTTTTTCCGCCGCAAGCGCGACAAGTCGTCCGATACATAAGGCTCCTTTACTTCTTGAACAGATACTTTAAATAATCAAAATATACTTTTGGGGAATAATTAAATTTCGACTTGGAGAATTTCTCTTTTCGAACAGTTAAGATGTACGGTACTTCAGCATAACTTTGAGCAATTTTAGAAACCTGATAAACTTCTTCAATTAAATATGAAAAACCTTTTTCACGGGCTTTCACTTGTGATAAAATCCTGGTTTTAACCGCACGAAAACCATTAGTGTAATCAGTTAAAGGCAGACGAAAAAATATTTTCGCTAAAATATTACCGACCTTAGAAACAGCTCTTCTTTGCCAAGGAACACCTTTAGTACCACCACCATTGCTATAACGAGTTGCTTTAATATAATCTGTTCCTTTTTCCATTTCTTTCATAAAATCTTTGATGTAAGAAACATTCTGTGTTAGGTCTGCATCCATAAACAAAACATATTCAAAACCATTTTTCAAGGCCAGTTTAGCGCCGGTAACATTGGCCGCTCCATAACCTTTATTGTGAAGATGATGGGCCACCACCAAATTTTTATTTTTTTTAGCTAATTTATTTAAAATAGCCAAAGTCTTGTCCGAGCTGCCATCGTCAACCACAATCATCGAAGTTTTTTGTTTAATTTTCTTTAAGAAATCAAAAATAGTCTGGACACATTTTTGTGCGTTTCTTTCTTCATTATACATCGGTATCACAATACAAAAACTAGCTGACTTTTTTGATTTTATCTTGGAACCTTGAATTATCTTTGATTTTAAGAGACCGACAAACAGACTGTCGAACCAGCGACGAAATAAAAACAAACTTAGCATCAATAAAAAAACAATACCCGACACCCAAAGACCAATTGGTAAAGTTTTTGGCGCATAACGAAATTCGATTCTGTAATCCCCAGCAGGTATGGCAATACCTCGAAAACTTTCGTTGATTTTACCAACATAAATTTCTTGCCCGTTGGCATATGCTTTCCAATTAGGGTGCCAGTTGTCCATTAAAGTGATCACCGCCGGAGTGGCTAATTTAGCTTCAAGAGTCACTTTTGAATTTTCATAAGAAGTAATCGAAACCTGATTGGCTGGATTAACAGGAGTTGCTTCAGCAAGCTGTACCCCAACCTTTTTGGCCGCCTCTAACAATTTTTCGTCTTGCGTAAAAACAACTTCTTTAAGAGAAAATCCTTGTGTGTCAGGCGTAAGTGAGGCCTTTATCAAACTTCCAACCGCCATCGCCCGCGGATAAATATCTTTGTTTTCAAAAATTGTTCTGTAGTTATCTTGATAGACAACCGGATAATTTCTTGTCTTAAAAAAATTAATATATTTATCTTTGTAGTTATCAATCATAATATATTTGACCGAGAGCATATCTAAAATATCCTCATGAATATTGGGCGGATCAATTTGACTGTTAACAATAGCAAAATCACCCCAACGATCATGTGGTGTCTGAAAATTTCTTTCATAGAATCTTTTATACCAGGGAAAAACATAATTAAGTGATTCGAGCTGCTGAATCTGATAAGCGGCACCTAAATCTGGCATAAAACCCCAAGAGTAGTTAGCTAAACGGTTATTATCAATATTTTGTTTCAAAAAGGTCACATAGGCCGGCGAAGAAGTAAAAATATCCATTCTTTTATAACGCAGTGTGTTCATGTAAAAGAATAACTCTAGAAAAGTAAGAACGATTAAAAGTGATTTCCAAAGAAGAACTTTGGCTGGATATTTATTCAAAAGATATAAAATCACGACCGAAGCAAGAATCACTAAAAATATCATTCCCAAATAAAAATAAATCACCAAATAATAATCAGAACCACCAAAATCTACCAAATAATAGTTGGCCTGAGGTAAAAAATTTCTAATTAAGTATAAGATTGAACCAAAAATAGCTAGATAAACTACTACTGACGGCAGGCGGAAGCGCGCTTTAGCTTGTAAACTTTCCATTCCATAAGCCGACAGGATGGTTAAAGCGATAGCTATTACCAAAAAGAGATATTGTTCACCAATATTTTTAATTTGGGGAATAATGCCAAAAAATTGATAAAGGCCGGGGATGGCAAAAATTCGACCCAAACAAAGAATTGAAAAAACAAGCAGAATCATCACGATCCAATTTTTAAAATTCTTTCTTTGACTAAAAACTTGCGCCACAATTAAGACGGTGACGATACCAAAATGGAAGATCACATTGCCAATATAAGTTAAGACATTGACAGGAATAGCGTTGTACGATTCCCAAAAATGTTTTTGACTGAAAAAAGATAAAAATGCCCGCAGATCAGCTGGATAAAAAATCCGGGCGTTGTACATTTCAAAAAGCCCCAAAACCTTAGCCGCCTCAAAAATCGGCAGCCACAAAAAAGCTAAAAGTAAAAAAGCAATTAAAGCTGATAAAATCTGAAAACCAACTAATTTTAAGCGATCTTGCCAATCAGGATAAATATTTAAAATAAAACCAATTGCAATTAGATAAACGGTAATAATGATTAAAGTACTAGTCGGTAAAAATGTGGTTAAAAGAATTAAAATATTAGCAAAAATTAAAGTAAGATAACGCCAAAAATTCGGGCGCCTGGCAAAAGCGCATAAAGCAAAAAGTAAAATCGGAAAATAAAGATAAACCTGAGTCACATTAGAAGAAAGATTAGCCACATTGTAGCCATTTAATAGAAAAACTACTGCCGCCGTCAAAGCCGAAAGAAAAGAAAGTTTAAAATAAGTAACAATCAATCTGATCAAAAAATAAGTAGCTAAAACAAAAATAGATAATAAAACAAAATGAAATGCAATTGAGCTACCACCCAAAAGAGCCGTCAGCAAAGTAAAGGGTGAGAATTTGTTATCAACCAAAGTTTCTGGACCAACCGAACCAGTGGCCACGTAAGGATCCCAATACGGTGACTGGTGATGAAAGAGCGAAAATTTCATAAATTGCTGCATTGGTTCTGACTGAAAAGCGGCCCCACCAGTATCAGAAAAACCAAAATGCGGCATCGCTAATGGTGCTTCAGGATGACCTGAACTAGTAGTACGAATAGCCCCAGTAACATTAGCTAAATCTAGCATTGAAAGAGAACCACCACGAAAAACCACATTATTAAAGATTAAAACGACTAAAAACAAAGCAACTAAAAAACAGAGCAGCCTACTTGGCTGGTCCTCTCTTAAAAAATATCTTTTAACTTTAGAAGGAAATTTCATTTGTCTTCAATCATCCTCTATCGAAAAAGAAAAACAAGTCCGACAATACATAAAACTAAACCAATTATCTTAAAGATATTAACGGACTCATTAAAAAATATCACAGATGTAACAAAAACCAAAACAACGGCTGCCAAAATAGCTACTGGATACGCCCGACTCAGTTCAACTTTTGAGAGGACAATGGCATAAAGAGTAAAGCTCACCCCATAAAAAACAATTGCCAACCACAAATAAGGAGTTAAAGCCATCCTTTTAAGCTTTTCAACAAAATTAACATTCAACTGGACCAAACCAACTTTCTGCATCCCAAACTTAACAAAAAATTGCCCCGCCACCGAAAAAATAATATTAACTAATAAAAGAATTTTATAAACCATTAAGTTTTTCTCTTTATAATTATTTTTTGAAAAATTTCTGCCATATCTTTTGCCACAACGTTCCAATTCATATATTTCATTACTAACTTTTGTCCATTTTGACCAATTTTTTGTCTTAATTGCCAATCAGAAAGAAGCAATTTAATTTTTGGAAAAGTTTTAGCCACCGAAATATCATTAGAAAGAATAATATTCTCCATATCTCGCAGATAAGGTTTTCCAAGAATATTCTTAGGTACATTAGAAACAACCGGAACGCCCATTAACATTGCTTCGAGCGTAGCCAATCCCAACCCTACATATTGACCCGAAGCTGCTCCCCAATAAAAAACAGATTTCTCTAATTCCATTAAAACTTTACGATGCGGCAACTCTCCAGTTAACTCTACTTTTTTTGAAAGGTTGAGTTTATTAATCAATTTAAGAGTGGCATCATAATAAACATGACCAATAATTTTAAGTTTCAATTGAGAATTAAACTTTAATAATTCATTGAAAAGATGAATTAAAAAAATAAAATTTCGTTGTTCAATAATGGCACCGATACCAATAATTTGATTTGTTCGATGATAATTATGCTTATATCGAGCAAAATCTTCTATTTTACCATTTACACTATAACCAACAATAACTGATTTCTCCAAAATTTTTGATCCTTGAGTATTTTTAAGATATCGGAGAATTTCCCTATCCCAAGCAATAATCTTACAACAATACGGAAAAATCAACCCACCACAAATAATCTTATCTAAAATATTTAAAATTCTCTGACGAAATGGATTTAAAGATTGCAATTGAGTTCCAACCGAAATAACCAATGGAATTTTGTTTTTTCGGGAAGCGTAAATGGTGGGGAAAGCGATATCAAGATAATGATTAATTAGCAAGATGAGATCTGGATTTTCTTTTCTAACAATACCTGAAAGTTTAAAATAGTTGCTAGGAAATAACGCAGTGATTCTTAAATGTTTGAAATAATTTTTTAAAGGAAAATGCCAAGCTTTCAAATAATAAAGCTTAAAAACATTATGATTATAAACTGAATCCTGGTTAGAGACAGTTACAAGGGTAACTTTGTGACCCGCTTTTTGAAAAGCATTAGCCAAATTTTTCGTATAAAACGATGTTCCCGTCTGGATCGGTGGAAACATCGCCGAGACAATCAAAATATTCATATTAACAATTATTTCTTGCGCAAAACATAACCTTTCACATGACCAATTCCTTGTGAAGGAAAATTTATTTGAGCAGTCAATTTTCTAGCTATTTCATTGACTGGATGATTGTAGTGAGGTTTTTCAGGATAAATTATTTTGGGATAAATAAGACGACCAATAAGATAATAGAGATCAAAAGTTTTGACTTCCATAATCGTAAAATACTTTTTTAGAAATTCAAACAATTCATTATCATTAAATTTACGAGACGATAAATTATGCTTATCTCGATCAAGAATTGGTTCAAGACCAACAGATTCTCGTAATTTATTTAACTTTCGAAGACCATCTTTGGAACCCTCAATCATAAGATAAAATCCACGAGATCTAAGTAAACGATGAATATTTTCAATAGTTTCGTATTGGCTTCTTTTATTGGGCAAGTTTAAAAGAAAACGTTCGGAAATTATTGTGTCTATTTTCCCGCCTAAAGGTGAAAAAGTGGTACCATCACCTTCAAAAAACTTTGGTTGACTTTTCAATTTTTGTCGATTTTTTTTAAGAAGTTGGTTTGCACCTTGAATCATTTCAGAAGAAAAATCAACACCAATCAAATCACCCTTAATCTTTTCAGCTAGACGTAAAAGGGTATAGCCATTACCACAGCCTAAATCCAGTATTCTGGGTCCTTTGACATTATTAATAATAAAATCTATTTCCAATTCTCGCAAATTAAAATCAGGCGAAGTGGCATAGATATTTTGACCATCTTTTTGATTATAATAATCACGAATATAATTTGCTCGTTTTTTTGGAGACAAACGATCAAAATCTTTTTCAGAATTCATTTAAACCTCCTGGTTATTTTAATTCATTGGTTGGACTAAAGATTTATATCTATAATCAGTAAAATCTTTTTTAAAAGCAATCTCTCCCACCTTAAGTCCACCTGCATAAAGTCTAATAATTGCTTTATAAGAAATATCACCCAAATTTTGAGCCATTCGGATTGGTTCAAGTTCGATTTCAGGATAAACTGGAATACCAGCTTTTTGAATATCAGCTAAATCATTGTGACTCGAGTATTGGATAATTTTCACAAAAGGAGAAAGCCGCTTCAATGTTTTTGGTTTGACAACCCCCTTGGATCCAATAATTATTTTAAGATATTTGTAATCAGCCGTTATAATTAAATCTAAATTTTTTAATTGATTTTCTCGGATATTGTTAAAATCACTGACTAAAGTCACGTTTTTGGTGAAAAGTTTAATTCTATTTAAAATCTCACGACCGAATTTATCTTGACTTAATATTACCACCCGAGCATTAAGTAAGGATATTTTTGATTCAAAAATTAATTTCAAAGCAATTAAACCAGTCTCTTTAAAACAACTAACCAAAGGATGCTCTTCGTTTGTGCCATAGACTTTTAATCCTAATTTTTGACATAAATCCAGATCAAAATCACTTGGCCGGTACTCCCAATCTTCACACATATAACTAATAACTGTTCCTTTTTTAAATGAAGATAATATTTTTTTATTAAGAGGTCGAACGTGACCTAAATTAGTCACAATATTGATTTTCGAAAAAGCCGAAAACTGTTTTTTCTCCACAATTTCAAGTCTATTCGTATTGAACCCCATTTCTTTGGCAATTTTAAATGTTTCCTGAGTAATCTCGCTAAATTTGCCATAAGGAGAATCTTGCGAAACGGCATAAACTTTTTTTGCCCCTGCCGCCAAAGCAATTAAAGGAGTGACCACAAAAATATCGTTAGCGGCTTCAGTTAGAACAGTTAAAGAAGTCAAATCTAATCTTAAATCCGCCACCGCTTGTTGAATTTCACGTTTAATAATATCAATATCTTTTTCGATCATCAATGTTTTTTATACCACTCGGCCGTTTTTAAGACACCGTCTTCTAAACCAATTTTGGCTTTGAAACCTAAAATTTCCCAAGCTTTATTTGTCTCTGGGATTCGAAGTTCGATATCGGCCGACAATGGCTTTTTAAAGTGAATTTTTGATTTGGAATTTATTACTCGACAAACAGTTTGAGCCAAACCATAAATAGTGGTGACTGCCCGGGCGTTACCAATATTAAAAGACTGACCAATCGCTTTTTTCTTTTCTAAAGCCAAAAGTAACCCTTCGACCATATCGTCAATATAACACCAAGCCCGAATTTGCGTGCCGTCACCATAAATAAAAATATCTTCATTTTTAAGCGCTTTTTTAATAAAAATCTGCAAGGCCCCTTCACCGGTCTGTCCTGGACCATAAACATTAAATGGCCTAATAGTGACAGTTGGCAAGTGATACTTTGTAAAATAAGCTTTTGAGAGGTGTTCACCGGCTAATTTAGAGACAGCGTAGACCCAACGCGCCTCACCGGCTGAACCCGCAATGGCATTAGTCTCTTCATTAACTTTGTAAGCCATTGAACCAAAAATTTCCGAAGTGGAAAAATCAAGAAATCTATCTTTAACTTTATTTTCTTTGGCCGCTCTTAAAACATTGGCCGTACCAATCATATTTACTTCCATTGTTTTAACCGGATCTTTGATCACGGTATCAACACCGGCAATCGCGGCCGCATGAACAACAATATCCGCTCCCGCCATCGCTTTAACAACTCTTTCGTAATCTAAGATATTTCCTTCCACAAAATTTAGATTTTTCTGATCACGGCGCGCTAGATATTGAAATGTGTTCCGCGATAAATTATCGTACAAGATAACTTTATTTGAAGACATTAATTTGATTGCCAAAGTCGAACCAATAAAACCCGCCCCGCCAGTAATAAAAATTGTTTTGTTTTTAATCATCATCTTTTTATATTCGCTATCTTATTATTACTTCTTAGCCCCTGATAAGCAACGGACATCCCAAGCTTTATCATTTAAACTTGTGCAATCACACTGTGGAGTTTGGTCTGGTTTAGTACCTTCTAAAGAATAAATAATTACACTCGGATCACTATAAATTTCTTTAATTCCTAGCCAATCTGGTTTCTTGTTAATATCCCAAGATTTTAAAGCATCAGGAAAAGAAACTTTTTGCACTACCATATATTTAAAACCCTGGTCATAAAGATAGGACCAAACTTCAGGCGATTGCTTTTTAAAAGCCTGATCGTCTCTTTCCGATTGAGTACTTAAACATTGTAAAATATCGGGTCTTAAAAAATAAACATAATAACCGGCCATAAAAACTCTTTCACCTTTGGCTACCTTTTGATCCAGAAATTCCGATGATTGGGCGCTAAATCGGCCATATTTTTGAAAATTTGCTTTGCCCATAATTAAAGCTTGACGAATTTGAGCATAGTTAGAATATGTTGAACTCAATAAGACTATCAGAAAGCTTAAAATTATCACTATTTTTAAAATTAAAAAACGAGATTTAGTAAAAATATCATCTACTATCTTGGCAACTAAAGGAATAGCCAATAATAAAGTTGGTAAAATATAACGCGGTGCCATTACTCCCGGCCGAAATAAAATCCAAAACAAAATACCAATTAAAACCATTGCTAAAATTTGAAAAAATTTAGTCTTAGCAATTGTTTTTAAGGTATCAGAAAAAACAATCAAAGGGGCAAAAGCCAATAACAAAAAAGATATATTACCACCCTGCATCGGATACTGACCATAAGTTAAAGCAATCGGATAAGTTTTTAAAATAAAATGGATGTTTTCAGACGAAAACCACGATTGATCAAGCCATTTTGCTCCGGCGGATTTAATAAAAATAAATGGGGCTAAAGGTTCATTAAAAAGAAACCAATTTTTAATTAAATGAGGAATTATCGCTAAAAGAAAGAACGCTATAACAATTAAAAATGGATAAATAATCTTTGGAAAAATATTTCTGATCTTTTTCTTAAGAGCTGAGTAATTATTCCAAATAATAATTAAAAATAATCCGGGTAAAACGGTGGCGGCATTGGGAAATTTGGCAACCAGATTAAAACCTAAAAATAAACCGCTTAAAACAAGAGCTAAATTTTGAACCTTTTTCTGACGATAAGCTTCCAAAACCCAAAAGTAAGCTGCCAGTCCAAAAGCAGCCCCAAAAACATCCACCTTGCCACCAGAAAGATAAAGAGTAAAAGTCGAGCTACTAAAAAGGATGATTAAAGCCACAATTTGACCAAGAACTTTAATCTGTAACATCGAACAGATTGCTAGTAAAAACATGGTGGCAGCGATGGCTGTAAACCAGATAAATAATTGGGCGGCGGCGGAGTCAGCAATAGACATTAAAGCCGCAAAATGCATTTCACCCGATAAGCCAATCTGAGAAAAATCAAAAGTGTTTGGCAGTGGTCGTAATTTTCTAGCACTGGCCATAACTTTTGGCAAAACCATATAAAAACCTTCGGCATCACCCGCAGGTAAATTGACAAACGACCATACGCCATAAGAAAGAATTAGTGCAATTACAAATAAAAAAATTATTTTCCAAATTAAAGACAATTGTTTTAATTTTTTTACTTTTTCTTTAATTTTGGCTAAAGATTTTTGAAATGAAGATCTTAAAATTATTATCCCAAAAAGAAGAATTAAAATAATAATTGACCAAATAATTGACTTGGAAAAAACCGAACCTAAACCTAATAGTAACCAAGTACTAGCTAAAATTCCTTGACCTAGCATAAAACCGGAAGCCAGTTTACCTAGCAAATTTAAATTAATTATTGGCCAGCGCCACAACATTAATTTTATTAAAATAAGGCCTAAAAAAAGGCAGGCTAAGACATATATCAGGGTAATAGCAATAGAAATTAAAGTTGAAATCATTATTATTATTTTTGAGTGTAAACGTAATCTTTCCAAACATAAGGCCAGATCATTTGGCGACTTTTTCCCAGAATATTACTAATTCTTGGTGGTATATTTGGCCGGATCATAATCAAACCCGGATTGGTCACAAACTCAAGTGTTAACCAAACATAAAGACACCCTAAAATCCAAAAAATTAGAATTAATTGAAAAAAAAATACAGATATCTTTTTCATTTTTTTAAAATTATGCCCCCCTCGGTAATTAATTCATCTTTTTGTTCTTTAGTCAGCCATTTTTCATAGGTGTCAATTATTTCAAAAATCCATTTGGGCATTTTATTTAATTTTGCCGCTAAATGATTTTGGACCAAATGAGTGAAAGGCTGGTCTGATTCATCATGCCGATAAATTAGGCAATCTTTAAAACAATATTCTTTGGCATATTTTTGATAATAACCACGATTAAAAAGCCATTTATCGTCAAGATTTTCAAAAAATTGATCGGATTTATTAGGATTCTTCATTTTCCACCAAAGAGAAACAGCATGTCGAAAATAAATTTTAAACGAAAGATCAAGCCACTTAAAACCACCATGATGGATAATGGTTTCATAAATTAAAGCCATTAGACTAGTCCCTTCTTCAAACGGTTCAAAGAAAATAGCCACGCCACCGGGTTTTAAAATTTTAGCACAACTTTTGATCGTTTTTTCAGGGTTAAAAAGATGATGTAAAATGGCTGCACCCACAATTAAATCAAAAGAATTTTCTTTAAAATCCAATTCTTCGGCATTAAGTTGCAGAAGATGACAGCGATCTTTGTCTTTGTGACGAGCTAATTTTTGCTTTAACTCGTAAAGCATTGGCGCCGAAAGTTCGCTCGCCACAATTTCCGCCTTGGGAAAGATTTTCAACAAAGGAAAAGTGGTGCTCCCAAAACCGCAACCAACGTCTAAAATTTTTAAAGGTTGTTTTCTTTTAGTAAAATCAGCCCTTCTTAAAGCTTCCATAATTAAGCCATAATAAAATTTCGTCAGGTCAAAAGATTGCACCTGCGCTTTGGCCCCTTCCAAACTTTCATAATGTGGTGTCATAAAACGGCTAATCTCCTCTCGATCGTAAAGAGGCGAATAAATGCCCTCGAATTCTGGATTTGTTTCACCTAAATCATGAAGAGGTTTCTGGAAAAGTTGTAAAATATTTTTCAATTTTTTCCTTTCAAATCACCAAGAACAAGGCGATAAAAATTAATGACTTCTTTTTTTAAATCTTCTTTTTGTAATCGTTTTTTGGCGACATTAAAATTAAGACGAGCCGCCTCGTCTACCAGCTTATCACTACCTAAAGCTTGACGAATGGCCATTTCAACAATTTCCGGGTCTTCAGGCGGCACCAAAATGCCGGTTTTACCATCTTTAATCCACTCGCAAGCGCAAGAAGTATTAGATTGGATTGGAAATGCCCCCATTACTATCGCCTCTAAAAGTGAAGTTGAAATGGCATCAGAAATATTTAAACCAATATAAATTCGTGCTTGTCCTTGAAGTTTTAAAATATTTCGATGAGCGGTTTCGTAAACAACTTTTGTCTGAATACCGGTTTTTTTAGTCAGAATTTCAGAGGCTACTTCAACATCGGAACCAGGAAAAGTCGAGAAAATAACAATTTTATAACCTTTTAAAACATCGGCACATCGCTCTAAGGCACGTAAACCAACCAGAGCCCGACCAGACCAATTTTGATATCCCTTAAGAATGATTGTCTTTCTCTTGGAAGTTTTACCTTTAGTTCTAAATTTTTGAATTTCTTTTAAATCAAAACCACCAGTATTGGGAAAAACTGGTAAAACTTTGCCTTTAAAACCAAAATTTCGAGCCAGCACAACATCACGGGCGCATTCACAAGAATAAAAATCGCAATTAGCCAGCACTTCTTTAATTCTTTTCTCGTGAATTTTTAGTTGACCAAAAAGATAAATATCACTCCCCCAGTTAGTGGCAATCCATTTCGGAAATTCATCTTTCAAAATTTTCTTGACCTCTAGCGTTAGATAACCCGCCAAAGAAAATTCTAAAGAATGAACAATATCGGGTTTTAATTTCTTAATTAAACGCGCTAATTGATTGACTCGATATCTTGGCCGTCTGGTTTTGTAAAAATAGATAGCTGCTCTCGAAAGAGAAAAACTATATAAATTTCGTCCTTTGATTTTAAGGTTAGATCCAGGATTACCTTGAGGGCAATAAAAAGAATGGTGAACGGTTACATTTTCCAAACTAGGATGCGTTACCCCCCAATCAACCGCAGGATACAGATGAACTTCCCAACCTAAATCATTAAATTGGCTGGTCCAACGAGCAGTATGAACACTATCCGCCATCGCCACCATTAATATTTTTATTTTTTTATTTGGCATTTTAATTATCCTATTTCACCGGTAAAAGTTCTTTTTCTTCAATGGCTAAGAATTCCGCGAATTTCTGATGTAAAATATCCATGGTTAAATACTTACGAAAAGCCTCATGACCATTAGCACTAAAAGTAGCATATAATTTTTGATTCTTAGCTAGTTCCGTTAACATTTGACCAATTTTCTTTTTATCTAAACTGTGGCAGAGCATTCCCGCTTGGTATTCTTTTAAAAAATGAGCGGGCGAAGCATACTCTGGACCATGAAAAAAGACCGGCCGACCAGCCGCAAGATAAGTCGCCAGTTTCGAAGGAAAGCTCAATTCAGAAATTTTTTTATAATTTCGATCAAATATATATGGACAATAAAGAATGTCCGAATCATTCATAATCTTGACTGTTTCTTCTTGCGAACGCCAACCTAAATATTCAATGTTGACATCTTTATAAACTTGATAAATCCCAAACCAATTACCTAACACCCGAATTTTAACTTTGCGACCAGCAATTTTCCACCCAAGAAAATGAAGAGCACCAAGAAGACCATTCCATTCATCTTGAGAGTAAAGTTGACCAGCCACGGCAATAATTAATTCTTTACCTGGATGAGGCTTTTTAGTTGGTTTGAAACCTAAATATTTTTGTAATGATGGCAGAAAGGAAATAGCCTCAACGCCATAATCTTCGTGATATTTTTTGGCCATTGGTCGCGAAGCCGCCCCTAATTTCTGACTTAAACGCAAGGCTGTGGCAAAATTTCTCATAACAATCGAGCGAGAAATACCGTCAAGATTATTAATCTTTAAATACCATTCAGGCGGATCCCAAATTTCTGTAATCATGGGTACGTTTAATTTTTTAGCCACCGGCACCGCTAAGTTGATGGTTGTTTGGCCATCTAAAATAGACCAAAGATAATCAACTTGATGTTTTTTGGCAAATGTGGTAATTTTTTTTATTATTTTGGGTAAAACAATGGTTCGGGTATAAGTTTCCCCTAATAAACTGATTGTTGTTCCAATCCTAAAACCAAATGCCGGCCAACCTTCGTTTGGTTTATTGTAATATTCGACCGGAATCCATTTGAGCGTGTCCGGAATATCAGGCTTAAGTAAGTTGTTCATGACCGCAAAACAAACCAAACTTCCTTTAGGCAAAAAGCGAGCGAGGTGCTCTAAAACCAATCCACCAGAATAATTACTACAAGGCGGGACGGGACTTAAAAGTAATATTTTTTTTGGAAATTTCTTCATTTTCTTTTTAACCAAAAACTACCGCTAATATATGGATGTTTTTTAGGATTGTAGATTGGAAAAGCCACTTTGAAATCCTTTAAACGATCGGTCATTAAATAATTCATCGCTAGCATTATTTCGAACTCAGAATTAAAGATTAAAAAAGCCTGGAGTAAATATTGTTCAGTCCAAAATTGACGGAAAAACTCTTGAGTCGCATAAACTTCCGAATATTCATGAGGTAAACCAATGTCATGGATGTGAACCATTACACCGGGTTTTAATCTTGGTAAAATATCCAAATAAAGAAAATTAACATCACTACCTATTCGAACCGTGTGGCCCGAATCAATAAATAAGATATCATTCTTTTCTAATTTTTCAAAAAAACCAGGCGGCATTAGCTCCACTCTTTTAAGATGAAGCTTATTAAAGTTAGTCTTTTTTTCTTTGATAAAATCTAGAGGATAAGGATCAATGATCTCATACTGACAAGGGTTTTTATCTTTTTGATTAAGAGCTAATGCTTCAGTAATAACCAAGGATGAAATCCCTGAACCAATTTCCACAATCCGTTGCGGCTTAAATTCCCTGATAACCGTATGTAAAGAGACTGCGCAGCCAAAACCAAATGAGCAATTATTGGTATAAAACTGGATTTTATTTTCATCCTTATCATAAGGCCAATTACATTCCTGATTATATTTTTTACCCAATTTTTTAAGGAGATTAAGTTGCTCTTTTAAATTAAAATTAATACCTGAAAGCGTACTGGTTTTACGCCAAACTTTTCTTTTTTTTAAATCAGCAATGTCCGGTATCGGTGAATAATAGCCAATCGGTACGGGTAAATAGCCTTCTTTAAGACAAGCGTTGCTACCCGTTCCTTCAAAAGCAACTTTTTTAAAAATCTCCACAAATTTATCAAAAAAAATATTAAAAAGAATGTCAGAAATTTTTTCAGAGATTTTTTTAAAATATTTCATGTTATCACCAAGTTTTTAGCTATTTTTTTTAAAAAAATAAAAGCAGTTTTTTGATGAGGTTTGTAAATATAGTTGAACCAGTCTTGAAATTTAACCAGTGAAAGAACTTTATTCTCCTGAAATTTAGTAATGGTTTTTTCGTAACAATTAACAAATTGCCAAATTGTATTTTGCCATTTTAAATTATCACATTGTTTTCTTGAGTTCATAATATTTTCCATCCGAAATTTTTTATTTTGAATCATATCTTTAATTTTGAGAGCAATTTCTTCAACTGACCTGGGATTAAAAATATATTTTTTATTATTAATAATTTCTGGTAAAGAGGTTACGTTCGAACAAATCACTGGTATCTCATATTGCATCGCTTCCATCAACGGGAGACATCCTCCTTCGTATAAAGTCGGAATAACTACCAGTGTCGCATGATTAAGAATAAGTAATTTTTCTTCTTCAGGAATATATCCCAGAAATTTAATATCTTGATCTAAATTATTTTTTTTGATCTCTTTTAAGATTGTCGGAAAAAAATCAGGATATTTTTGTCCCGTACAAATAAGAGGAATATTAAGACGATATCTTTTATGAACAATTTTTAATGCTCTGATGAGATTGAGATGATTCTTATGTTTCCACGTATTCGCACAGTATAAAAGATATTTTTCAGGAAGTTGATATTTTTTTTTAACTGTTTGCCACTCTGAAAAATTGATTTGATGAGAAAAATTATATCCTATTTTACAAATATCAATTTTTTGCGGCGAAATTTGAAAATATTTAATTATATCTTTTTTAACATGATTATAGCCAACAATAATTCTTTCACTTTTTTTGGCAACTTTTTTGTAATTAATATCCCGATATATTTTTTCTTCACGATTAATATATTGAGGAAAATGATAATGCTGCAAATCATGAATAGTTGCTACCATTGGAATAGAAGCAAAATAATTTGTGAAATATTGAATCGGAGCATGAATTAAATCAATTTTTTCTTTTTTTAAAAGTTGGTAAAGAGAGTTGGGAATACCATTATAAATTAATATCTTAAAATTTGGGTATTTTTTTAACTTAGTAAAAACTTTTTCTCCATTTTTTCCAACCAAAACATATACTTTTAAGCCAGTATATTTTGTTAAGGCAGCAATCAACACCTCTGCATATTGAAAGCCTCCACCAATTT
>JAMCZU010000029.1 GCA_023485405.1 Patescibacteria group bacterium | reverse complement strand
AAGTGGCAGAATTGACGACTTCAAGTAGCAAAACAGAAGAAGAAAAAACAATTGAAAAACAGGGTGGAATAGCGGCTTTCTTGATTCTTGGCAATATGCCGAAAGAGGCAAGTGTTGGTCAGCCGTTCGGCAACAAGGTTAAAGTGACAGTGGCTGATGTTGGTGGTAGCATTGTTAAAGGTTATGCCAAAGCAGTTTACTTTACTTCCAGCGATGCTTTGGCACAACTTTCTTATAACGAAGCACATCCTTATACTTTTACCGCGGCTGACGCCGGTGTTCATGAATTTGCTTCGACTGATTTTGTCTTAAATACTGGTGGTCGTCAACAGTTAACCATTAGTGATAACTCGGTTAAATCTACAGTTGAAATTAAGGTTAATTCAACAGTGGCAACTGTCTTGCAGCAGTCAGCTATTTATGTTGAAGGTTTCTTTAATAATCCTGAACAAATTTCACATATTAATTTGGCGGTAGCTGTTTTAATTGCTAGTGCTCTTTTGATGCCAGTATTGATTAACGGTTTTTCGAACCTAAATAATTTATGGCCTTTGATTTTATACTGGTTCACTTATCTTTCCCAAATTTTAGGGTTGCGTCGTCGTCGTAAAACCTGGGGGATAGTCTTTAATTCTCAGACTGGTCAACCGGTGCCTTTCGCCTTAGTTAAACTTTTGGATAAAAGTGGTCGTTTGATTGAACTTTCTATTTCCGATAATCAAGGTAGGTATGGTTTAACACCTAAACATGGCATTTTTACGCTTAAAGTTTCAAGAGCTGATTTTGTCTTTCCTTCAGAGTCAAAAACCTCCATTTTCTATGAGAAAATTTATACTGATTCCGAAATTAAAATCGTTGACGCTAACCAAAGTGTAGCTTTTAATATTCCACTTGACCCTCATTCCAGATCAACTATTATCTTGGTTTTACTATCTTGGTTGGTCAAGTTTAACCACTTGATTCAAAAGGTTCGTTTACCACTCTTTGTGCTCGGCGCAATTTTCTCTTTGACCATGGTTGTGATTAATTTTATCTTCCTTTATGTTGTCTTCTTAGCTTACTGTGTCTTTATGATTATCTTTGACGTTATTCGTTTAAGTCGCGCGACAGCGGCTGGTACAGTCTCTGATGTTTATTCTCATCCTATTTCCGGGGCGATTGTGAGAATTTATCACAAGCAGGATAATCACTTAGTTGAAACCGATATCTCTAACAAGCACGGTCGCTTTAAGTTTAAGGTTCAACCAGGCGTTTACTATCTTGTAGCCACCAAACCAAATTACATTGATACCAAAACTCACTTAATGTATCTCGAGAAAGGGCAAAAGAAAGAGGCAATCTCGTCAATCAGTATTAAATTAAAGAAAGAGTAGCGCTCGCCAGTATCCGTCAAAAGATACCGGTAGTTGATTTGTCCAGCGACAAATCACTACCTACACGCTCGGCCAAAAAGTCCGACGTGTCGTCGGACACCATGCTTTTTGGCCTGTGCGAGTTACTTTTGAGGATACATTGCTCACTTTGATTAATTAATCCAAAAAAGACTCCCGTCCGCCTCGGCTCGACGCCTAGTCGAGACGGGGAGGGGCCTCCGTTCGACTAGAGGTTGAGCCTTGGAGATAAAGGAGTCTTTTTTGTGCACAAGGTTGTGATGATAATTTGATTTTGAAGGGATATGCCTTCGTTTTCAGCCACCCTATCCGACCTAGTCCTCCGGCCGCCTTCGCCCTAATCGACTTCGGCGGCCTCCGGGCACCGGCATTTCACTCAGGCATATCCCTTCAGTATTTCGTTTTTTTATATACTAATTTTAAATGTTTAAAAATTAAGTTATTGAAAATTGATTTAAAATTTGAAATTGAAAATTGTTAATTAATAATGGATGTATATCGGTGTTCCTACATCGTCCCAGTTAAAGATCCATTCAGCGTCGGCGATAGAGGCGTTAATACAACCATGGGACATCGGGGTACCGAAATTATGATGCCAATAAGTACCATGAATAGAATAGTCACCAGAAAACCAGCTAATCCAAGGAACATTAGGTAAGTAATAACCCGGACCGGACATTTTTTGAAGAGAAGTTTTACCATAAACGCTAAATTCACCTACTGGAGATGGATGGCTACTAACGCCCGAAGAAATTAAGAATTGATTAATTAAAGTATTACCTTCAAAAGCGTATAAAGTTTGTTCGGAAAGGTTGATGTCAACGTATCGGCCAGGGTAACGACCTGCTCTTGTGTCAGGATTAATACGGGGGATCACGGTAGTTTCTAAGCTAATAGTTTTATTGGGTCGGCCGGAAGTTAAGACGTCGTTAATTTGATTAGCCAAATTATTAGTATCAACATTGCGGCCATCATGATCTGTAGTAGCAGAGATATTTACTTGGCTTGCAATCATATTAACAAAGCTTGATGAGTTCACTGAGGTTACACCGGAAGTAGTGGTAATCCAACCACGAACATCATTTTTACTTACTACCCAGGATGAATTCTCGAAAATAACTTTAATTGGGGCGCTGGCTAAATAAATTTTAATCCATCCCCGACTAGTCGTCGGTTGCCGTATCTCTTGAATAATTGGCTTTGAGCCAGCGGCATGAGCTGTTGTGACTATGGTGAAGAGGTTGTTGCTTAAAATATTACCACCAACAATTAAACCAATAGTAAAGATAGTTAATTTAATGAATCCTTGAACGTTTGTTTTTTTCATTTTTTCTCCTTCAGGTAGTAGAACTTTGACATTTTCTTCGAAAATGCGTGAGCATTTTGTCAAAGTTTCACTACCTGATCCTTGTTTTTATATTGTTATTTATTATTGTATTGTCATTCTGATTGTTTGTCATTCCAGCGAAAGCTGGAATCCAGGTTCTGGATCCCGGATCAAGTCCGGGATGACATTAATAGTGAAGATACACTGGTGTTCCTACATCGTCCCAGTTAAAGATCCATTCCGCGTCGGCGATAGAGGCGTTAATACAACCATGGGACATCGGGGTACCGAAATTATGATGCCAATAAGTACCATGAATAGAATAGTCACCTGAAAACCAGCTAATCCAAGGGACGTTAGGTAAGTAATAATCGGGTCCATCCATCAGTTGAGAAACAGTTTTATTGTAAACACTAAATTCGCCAACAGGTGAGGGGTGACTACGCACACCTGAAGAAATCAAGAATTGATTCACTAAAGTGCTGCCTTCAAACGCATATAAAGTTTGCTCGGAAAGATTAACATCAATATATTTACCCGCGTAACGGCCAGGTTGGGCATGAGGATAAATTGTTTTGGTATTTCGAGGTGTTACGAAAGTAGCTAAAGCAAAACTACCACCCTGACCTTGCGCAAGAGCATCTTTAATTTGAGCCTTTAGAGTATCCGTATCGGCACTGCGGCCATCTTGACCTTCGGAAATAACTGTTCCGGTGCCATCTTCAACCTCTTTATCAACTGATGGAATTTCCACTTGTTTGGCTAATTGTGATAAATAATCGTTAAATTTTGTCTCATCAATTTGTGGCTTAAGCTCGATGGTGGTGCCTTCTAGAGCCAAAGTGTAATTTTCTTTAATTTTATTTTCAATACTACCACTGCGACCATAATTGAAAGCTTGGTCTAACAATTTTTCACTATCAAAAGTAAGGCCCATTTCGTCAAGCTTGGGTTTTAAAGTTTGGTCATTGTAAGTAATTTCCGGGCCGTTTTCGTTTAAAGTTTTAATTTTTTCGTCAATTTTTGCTTTTGCTTGTTCACGGGTAAGGCCACCAATTTGAACACCAGCGACCATCACTTTAGGGTAAATTTTATCAGCATAAGCGCGGTTAAAAAACATCATGCCGCTAGCTAAGAGAGCTAAGCTTAAGAAGGCAGCACTAATTTTTGCCAATTTAAGCTTATTAATTTTGTAATTTAAAAATTTAACGCTATTAAATTTTGTTAATTTTTGTGAAACCGCTAGTGTATTACTGTTGTTCATTGCCCCTCCCTAAATTTTAGATATTAAAGTATTATATCAAAAATTTAGCTTGATGTCAAGGGACAGATTTGGTAGAATGATAGGGTAAAGTTTGTGGATGTGTAGCTCAACGGCAGAGCAGGCGTCTTATACACGCCCGGTTCTAGGTTCGAATCCTAGCACATCCACCAATATGAAAAAAAATAATCAAAATTCATTGGCAATTTTTGAAAATTTCAAAATTCGCCGACATTATGACGAAAAAGCTGAAATGTGGTATTTTTCGGTAATTGATATTATTGCGGTTTTAATAGAGCAAACGGATTTTAAAAAAGCCAAAAGTTATTGGACAACATTAAAAAATCGCTTAAAACAAGAAGGAAGTCAGTTGGTCACAAAATGTGACCAACTGAAAATGCAATCCGCTGATGGAAAATTTTATATGACAGACGTAGCAAATGTAGAAACAATTCTTCGTCTGATTCAAACCGTTCCAAGTAAAAAAGCTGAACCAATTAAGTTATGGCTGGCCAAAGTTGGATACGAAAGAATGCAAGAGATGGCTGATCCAGAAAAAGCTCTGAATCGTTCAAGAGAATATTGGCAAAAACAAGGCCGAAGCGAAAAATGGATTCAGCAAAGAATGATGGGTCAGGAAACCAGAAATAAATTGACGGATTATTGGCAAGAACATGAAGTAAAAGAAGGAGAAGAATTCGCCATTTTAACCAATATTATTCATGAGGAATGGAGTGATTTGTCCGTCAAGGCTCATAAGAATTTAAAGGGTTTAAAAACGCAAAATTTGCGAGATCATATGAGTGAAGAAGAACTGATTTTTACCGCTCTGGCCGAACTTTCTACTAGAAGAATTGCGGAGACCGATGAAACAAAAGGATTGGAAGAAAACAAAATTCCAGCTAAAAAAGGTGGTAGAATTGCTAAGGATGCACGGGTTGCCTTGGAACAAAAAACAGGAAAAAGTATCATCACTGATGAAAATTTTTTACCGGAAAATAAATCCAAAAAAGAATTAAGATAATACAGAGGAGACTAAATGAGTATTGAAGGTGGTCCCGGCCCGGACTTTCTAAAACAAAAATATGATTTACACAACAGTCCGGAAGTTGAAAAAGCAGCTAGGCGCAGTGAAATTCGCACTGGTGAAAAAATTCCACAAGATACCGATTCGCAAATCCAAAACTATCTTGATCGCTTCAAAGAAGTAACCGAACGGAGAAATCCTGAAGAACGCGACAGACTTCTTTCTGCACTTAAAAATATTCTTATGGACAAATTTGTAACTAAATATGAGGAGATCCCTGACAGCTATTGGCAATTTCAAGAAAAAGTTTTGCGCGAACGTGGTCAAGCTGGTGATTGGAGTAATGCCACAGATGAACAAAAAGAAGTGGTTAAAAAAGAAACGGCCGATGCTCTAATCTCTGACCAAGAAGCGTCGCTTGAACAATGGGTAGACTACTTTTCGTCTGAAGACTCAAACTATATGCCCGATTATTTAAAATACTGGGTTTTTAGAAGTGTTATTAACCTTGCTGAATACGACAAAGATAAAAAAGAATTTTCAAAACGTTCTCGCGGTACCGTCAAAGAGTTCCCTGATATTAATCAAGAAGCTCTTGCATACGTCTCTGATGCGATGCAGGAAAAACTTGCCGGAAAACCGCATGAATTCGAATATGATATTCAGCCTGATGAGCAACAAAAATTTCAGCAAAATTTAGCTCACGAAAACTTTGCCAAACTTTATGGCTGGGCGATGGAGTTAATCAATCCTATTCCCGAACATTTATTGCCGGTTACCGAGGGCAAGTGGGTAAAGTTTGAACAAGGCTCGGATTACAAGCCTTTATCACAATCAATTCGTGGGCGAGGAACTGGTTGGTGCACCGCTGGAGAAAACACTGCCAAAAAGCAACTTGAAGGTGGTGATTTTTATGTTTACTATTCTAATGATGATGAAAAAAATCCAGTTATGCCGAGAATAGCTATTCGAATGGAAGAAGGAAAAATTGCCGAAGTGCGAGGAATTGCTTACAAACAAAATCTCGATCCCTATATGAATGATGTATTGATGGGAAAACTCGAAGAATTTCCAGATAAAAACCAATATCTTAAAAAAGATCATGATATGCAAATGTTAACTGAAATTGAAAGTAAAATTAAAACTGGTGATGAACTCACTAAAGATGATTTAATCTTTCTCTACGAAGTTGATTCTAAAATCGAAGGCTTTGGTTATCAGCGCGATCCGAGAATTGAAGAACTCCGAGGTAAGAGAGATCCCAAAGTTGACGCCCCGATTGTTTTTGAGTGTTCTCCGGAAGAAATTGCTTGGTCACAAACTGAAATCAGAAATGACACTAAAGCATATGTTGGTCCGCTTTTTCCGGGTATTTTCACCAAATTATCTAATTTTGAACATATTTACACTTCATTTCCTGAAGGAAAAATCCGTCAATCAGAGCTAGAAATTGGTGGTAAAACGGCAGCAGAATTAGAAAATGAACTTAAAGAAAAGAAAATAAATATTAATTCTTATGCCAAAGATATGCTTCATAGTCCTGACTTTACAACTCTCGCAAATTCTGAACAAATTGATCTTGTCAGACTAAAAGTTAGAGATCTTGGTTTTACCCAAAATCCGACTACTGACCAAATCTACGCTCGAGCCGAAGAGTTAGGCTTAGAACTTTGTCCAGCTGAAGTGGGGCCGTACCAGCGTCTGAAAGATGAAGATCAACCATTAGGTGATTATTATAGTATTGCTATGAAACAAATTACTGATCGGTACGGCTACCCGCGCGTCTTCGACCTCTATTGTATTGAGGGCGGTCTGTGGCTCGCTGACTCTTGGGCCAGGCCTGCGGATAAGTGGGGTCCTGTTCGCGGGTTAATGTTCCGTCTTCGCAAAGTTTCTCAAGAACCTTAGATTCTTAATTACTTATAATTTTTTAGGCACTTTAGTTTTTTGATACTTTGACTCTTATGTTTGTATTTTTGTATACTAAAATTAGATTGGTTGTATCGAACGGCTATGGCTTTTCGAGACCTCTCTGACAAATGAAAATTGAGAGCACCAACGGTTTAAAAACTTTTGGTGGAGGATTTGTATTTTGTTCTAAAAAAAGAGAAACTTGGTGTGGTGTGTTGGTGGATTTTTGATCCCAAATAAGATTCAACTTAATGTCTTTCTGTTAAAGCAGAGTTACATAAGTGGTGTGATAGATGGCACGCTATACATAACTGATCGGAACGGCAACCCGAACGTCTTCAACCTCAATTGTAATGAGGACGGTCTGTGGCTCAATAACAATTGGGCCAAGCCTACGAATAAGTGGAATCCTGATAACGAGTTAATGTTCCGTCTTCGAAAGTATGTCTTTTCCGCGTTAAAGTGCGCGGTTTTTCTTTTCAGGATTATCTAAATTTCTTTTCCAACCACCGAACATTTTACTAGATTCATCTAATTTAAGAGCGATTTCTTCATACTGTTTATTTGAAATAATTTTGGCTTCCCAGCCTACCGATAAAAGAAATTTAAGAGTATCTAAAATAGAAATACACGCAGATATTTTGCTTAATTTTTTATCTTTTTGCGCAAAATAGGCGTCATACGAGAGTTCTAAAAGATCGAGAAATTTATTCTCGATTCTAG
>JAMCZU010000010.1 GCA_023485405.1 Patescibacteria group bacterium | reverse complement strand
AAGAGGAATAAAAATTTTACTTTGCAAATCATAACGGTTTTGACCATAAGTATGATCGTTGAAAGATTTATTTTTAATCATTAACTGAGGACTTTCGATAATTTTAGTAATGATCTCAATTGTTGCCTTGGCTGAAGGAATTTCTTTAGATGACAACGCTTTTCCTTTAATATAGATTTTATGCTCCGAAACAAGAAAAGCTAAATCGGTCTCTTTTAAAATTTTATTTAAATTTTCTGGCTCGACTAATTTAATGTGGGAGTTGCCACCTTTAAAGAAATTTAGACGGCAACATTGGGGCGAAAGAAATGATGAATACTTGCGTTCGGGTAAAAACTGCTCAATTTTTAGGCCACTTTCACCAAAACCATCTGACCATGAAGCCCAATCGAGAAAAATATCTTTTTTTGTCTCTTGCACTAACTTTTCAGTTTCTTCAGTAAATTTATCGGTGATAGTACCGTTTGGACCAATAATCAAGATATGACCGCCTTTGCCAATGCCCTCAATTTTTGCGCCAGCGACATTTAACTCGTTTTCTTGAGCAATCACGTCAGCATACTGCCGACATATTTTATCTAAAATCGGAGTAGAATGTCCCAGAAAATGATTAAAATCCTGGGTTTGATTGATGACGCCAATAAATTGACGCAGCACTTCTTCGCTTGAACCAACCGTAAATAAGTCTTTCAAAGCCAGCAGTAATTTGACAGTCGTGACATTCATAATGTCTAAATAATTATGATAGGAAAATTTTTGGTTCCGTTCATTTTCTAAATCAAGCAAATATTTTAAACTTAAATCCTTATCTTTAATTTGCAAAGCTAATTCTTTATTAATTGTTTCTTCGAGTTTTTCAATGTCAGTATTAAGCTTGGAAAGTGATTTGAAAATATTTTCCGTGTTAATTAAGTGACCCGAATAAATACGAGCAATATCAATTGGCCAAGGTTGTGGTGTTCTAAAAGGAAAGACTTCCTCCAATGTACTGCCCCAAAAAGGAACCTCCTCAATTATTTGGCAATTTTCCAAGTTTTCACGCGGAGAACGAATCGTTGGATGATTAAGAAGATTGTTGATATTTTTTGAGAAAAAAATAATGGGATAAGAGCTATGCATCAAAGCGCCAAAACTTGTTGCGCCAGAAGAGTTGCCATCGCGGCAAATAGCCGTTAAGCGCCAAGCAAGGCGAAAAACTTTTTTAAAATCCAAATAATCGTCGTGGTGAAGTAAATCATCAACTGAAGCAGTTTCCCATTTTTCAATCTCATCAGTGGATGTTTTGCCAGCCAAAACCAATAAGGCAGCGGCCAAACAAGCCATTACTACTCCGGTGCTGCCTAAACCACCGCCGCAATGTGATTCACTCAAAATATGAATCCGCAAACCCTTAATTTTGCCCGTTTGATCCAAAGTTGACCAAAAATCTTTTAGAAAATTGATCAAGCGAATTTCTTTAGCCGGTTCGTAAGGAGTTCTTTCGAAAGAATCATGCGCTGGATTATAACCTAATAAAGGATCGGCGAAGCAGAATTTTTTTTCATCTAATACCTCTAAACCAATGAAATTTTTGGTTGGTAATTTTTGAAAAATAGTCAAACCGCCAAAGAAACGGGCGTATTCACCGGCCCAAAAGAAACTGTCCGAGGACGAGATAACAATTTGACAACTTGAAAATAAGTCCTGATAAAGTTCGGGAAATTTTTGTCGAAGATTAGTGGAATTGACAACGTCTCGCTTAATCATCTTCTTTCTTTAAAATATCATTTATTCTAGCATAAACACAAAGAATTAACAAGGGCTTGGCTCGGATTTTTCAAAGTTTTTCTATTTTTTTCCAACAAGAGTTTGTTTAGATTAAAGATGCTATTATTGAACCTTGAAAATTGATCTGTATTTGGAGGGTACTTCAATGAGACTCGGAGAAAATCTTAGTCCAAAAAAATGGTTCGGCGATTTAACTTACGAAAAACTTTGGGGGGTGAAAAGATCTGAAAAAGCAAAACCAACAGAAACTTCTGCTGAACGCAAGCGTCGTTTAGATGACGAACGTCGTGCGCGTGAGCGAGAAAAGCGGCAGCGCGAAAGAGAAGAAGCCATTGCTCAAAGGACGAGTCGTGTCCGTGAGTATACTGACCTAACAAGATCACATGTTCAAGCGACACTCGATCGGTTTTTGAGCACCGCTCGTCTTCCTCATCAAGACAGCGATCAGGTGGTGACGATTTTGCCTAGCGATGCGCAGATTAGGGAGAACATTAGTGATGATTTTCGCATTAGACGTCTGCCAGAAGCTTTGCAGTCTCGTGCTACAGAATATGTCTTTAACATTGTCAAGCAGGCAGTTGATAAGGGCCAAAGCAAGTTGCAGCTGGCCCGTTTTCGGTTTAGTGCGGCAGTTAGTGATTTGGATAGTATCGTAAGATCATCTGCTCACTTAAACAAAGAAGTCCGGCCGAGGATGTTTCGAGCTTTGGAAAAAATATCCCAACCGTCTCCTTTGCAGACACCGCCAGCACCGGTTATTAATCAGGAAGCATTTGCTCAACAAGCGACAGTAGATGTTGGTTGCAATCAAACTAAAACCGAGCTAAATGGTCTTAGATGTAAACTGACTTGGTATTTCGTATGTGGCTTGCTGGCGGCTTTGCTTGATCTGCCAATTGTTTATCTTTCGGTTTATCCGCGTTACGAAGGTACTTCCATGGATATTCCGGGGCTAATTCCACTTTTGGCAATGACAATGACTATCACGGCTATTTTTTTGGCTCACCTGGTATTAAATAAGCATTGGTGGGCAGTGCCACTATTAATTTTTGGCTCTTTGTTTATTGGCGCTTTAAGAATGCCGGATATTAAGGAAGCGTTTTCTAGTAATCTTAGTGTCGCGATTACTAATACCGCTTTGGTTTCTGTTAATGTTCTGGCCATTCCGATTATGGCGGCGGTGGCAGGGATTTGTTTCCACAAAACTCAAGAAATCAATCGCGATTACCGAAAGGTAAACAGGCGTTTCAAAACTTTGAGTCGTAAAAGAGATATTTTTCAGCAGACACAAAATTTGATTAACCGTGTTTTGGCTGAAGTTCGTAACACTTTTGAGCAGGCCAGTCGTCGCTACCGCGAGATGCTGGAAACATACCGTAGTCAGTTACAGACCACGATCAATGATATCTATGAGATGATTGATGATAAGCTGGACAAAAATAACATCGAAATGGAGGGTATTTTTACTGGCATTAGAACGCAGGTTTTAAGTGAATTGGGAACAACTATTGAATCTTGTGGTCGGGAATTAGCTACTTTGAGCTGGTTGAAAATCAAACCTCCGGGGTTTGATGGCTCGGCGGGAGGTGACGGCAAAGCAAATAAAAGTCATGATTTATCTGCAGTAAAACAAGGAGGAAACAAAAATGTCTAATGCGGATGTAATCTATGCCCACTATGGTGCTAATCGTGGCACTCGAGCAAACTTCGAAGCGGTTAAGGAAAAACCGGAGATGCTCGAACGTTTTTCTATGGTTCATGTGGTTGATCCCGAGCCAGGGCGGGCGATTGCCATGGCCAACGAGTACGAAAAGCTCGGTATTCAAGCCGAGCCGCATCAGCTTTCGGCTTTGGACGCCCTCGATTTTCGAGCGACAGTTCGGACAATGGCTATTGATGATCCGGCGACTTTGAGTCGGATTATGGGCAATGGTTCCAAGCAAGCGATGCTTCAAGGAGCCATTATGTTGTCATCTGGCTGTCCGGGATTCGGCGGCGGTATCATTGGGCTTGGTAGTAGTGTTTTGGAAGGCAACACCAAAATCAAGCAAGATGCCAAAGCTCTCTTTGGTCAGGTGGCCGATTTGGCGCCAGAGAGAACGACCAGTCGGATGATCCAGTCGCGGCCAATCGAGGTTTCTCAATTGGCCAACACCCGTGATGCGGCGCATCGTCATCTGGTAGATGAAATGGATCGTTTTCTTGAAGGAGAAACGGTTTCTTCGGAAATTTTCGTCACTGAGACGATTAATCCGAATTCACCTTTCATCTATCCGGCAGTGATGATGCCTTACGAAGGCGAGACCAGTCGCAAACGCGCGCTCAAAGATCTGGCCATGGATTTGGCAAAATCTTCCGACCGCGAAGAACTGGCCGTTGTCTTCTATCAGCCGGGAAAACCTTGGCTTTACACCGCGTTTCTGGTCAAAAGGGGACGGCAGTGGAATCTTCAACCGATTGATGTTGAAATACCAACGCCGACCGAGACCAGGGAAATGTTCCGTGAAGCCGAGGAACGAAAGATCAAGAAAATCGCTGATGCCGAAAGAGCAGCGGCGGCCGCGGCCGCGGCCGCCGCGGCGGCTGAACAGGAGTCTGCCTACGCAACAGATTAAACTTCCTTCCTTCCTCTTGCCCCGCCGGATGGCGGGGCTTTTTTTCTAAAATTTTCCATTTTCTTCAAGGACCTTAAATTTTAAAATAAATAAGGAAAGTCCAAGAGTCTATCTAAGAAGGGAGCTGATTTGGATGCGCTCGAGAGTGTTGATTTTCTGTTTAATGATTTGCTGTTTGATGGGTTGCAGCAAAAAAGTGGCTGAAGAATGGCTGATCATTGCCGATAACTCGAAAAGCTTGAAACCACAGATGAACCTTATTAAAAAGGGTGTTGACAAAGTGGGCGAAGATTTTGTCAAGATGGCCTGCACGGGATCAAATCTGAAAATGGTTGGCTTTAGTCAAGTTAATTCGGCTTATAAGCATCTTGTTTTAGCCAAACACCATTTTGTTTTGACAGTGCCGGCCGATATCAGTCGTAAAGAACAGGCGACCAAGATTATCAAGGAATTTGGTCAAGCCATTGACAATGTCCAATTAGTTGATCAGTCGCCGCTACTGGAAGTGGTGAGGATCGAATCAGAGCTGATGCCAAAAGATCGTGGTTGGCGTTTAGTGATGACTTCCGATTTTATTCAAAGCAGTTCGGCTTTGCTTTTTACGCCAAAATATCTTGCCAGTAGGGGGAATCAAGCCATCATCAAAGATATGCTAGCGATTGCTCCTAAGCCAAAAAATCCACCCATAAGTGTCACTCTTTATTGGTATCCAGGTCTTTTGGCTAAAGATCAAGCGATTGATCCGGAAACTCATGCTCGTGTCCGACGGATTTTTAAGCAGTTTTTCCAAGCTTGGGCTGGCAAAGATTGTTTAGTCGAAGTTGAACCTTTGCAAGAATGAACTAATTAGTTTGCGATGATCTGTTTTTGAGGCCAGAAAACTTTTCCGGCCTCTTTTTATTTTAGTAAGTAAAAGATATAATTGAACTAAGATGTCGAAAATATTACAAAAATATCTGCGGTTTTGGGTGAAATTTTATCTTAAACGTTCAAAACCCAAAATTGTGGCGATCACTGGTTCAATTAGTAAAACCTCTACTAAAGAGGCCATTTTTGAAGTTCTAAAAATTAAATTTGGCACAGATATTCGAAAATCACACGGTAATTTAAATAACGAAACGGGCGTGCCACTTAGTATATTGGGCTATAAAAAATCGCCCAACCGATTCTGGCAATGGTTGACAATCATCGTTGGTGTAAAATTTAGAGCAATATTTGGTCGTAAATTTAAAGTTTTAGTCCTAGAATTCGCCGCCGACAAACCAGGCGATATCCAATATTTGACTAGCTTCGTTCAGCCTGATATTGCGTGCCTTACCAGCATTGCACCGGCCCATATGGCTGCTTTTGGCAGTATCGAGAAAATCACGAAAGAAAAGACCGATTTGATCAGAGCTTTACCCTGTGGTGGTTGGGCCATTTTAAATCTTGATGACGAAAATTTAAGAAAATTATCTTTTACGGATTGCTCGGAAATTTTGACTTATGCCATTGAAGAAGAGGCGGATATTATGGCTAAAAATATTATTACGGAAATTGATGATTTTAAACCTAGAACGTTATTTCAAATTTCAAGTGAAAATTATAAATTTAGAGCCACTGTGCCAACATTAGGCCGGGTTTGGAATGTTTATTCCGCGCTGGCAGCGGTGGCCGTTGCTAGTATTTTCGAAATGTCACCAAGTGATATTGCTAAAGGGTTAGAAAATATTAGATCAGAAGTGCACAGAATGTCGGTTTTAAAAGGGAAAAATAATATTTTGCTTATTGATGATTCTTATAATGCCAATCCGCTTTCGATGAAAGCGGCGCTGGATGTTTTAAATTTTTTACCATCACCTAAAGAAAATGGTCGAAAAATTGCTGTTTTAGGCGATATGTTAGAAATTGGTCAAATTTCAGCCAAGGCTCACGAGCTTATTGGTCAGTATGCCAATGAAATTGCTGATGAGGTTATCTCGGTTGGTACCGAGTCACAAAAATACAATAGTAAAGTTCATTTTGAAAATGCCCAAGCTGCTAGTGATTATCTTTTGGCTAATATCCAGAGAAATGATATAATTTTAATTAAGGCCTCACGAGCAATTGGCTTGGATAAAGTTGTTGAAAGATTGAAAGAATAATGGAACAAATTCAAATTTATTTACCAAATTTGGCCAAAATTTTTTGGCTCACAGGTATTTCTTTTATTATTGCTGTTATTTGGACGCCAATTTTTACCGATTTTCTATATCGTAATCGTTTTGGCAAACGAATTCGTAAAACTGGTTTTGACCAGCAGCGAGCACCAATTTTTTATTCATTGCATAAACATAAAGCCGATACACCGACAATGGGGGGCTTAGTTATTTGGGTAACAACAGCTGTGATCACCATACTTTTTAATCTCTCACGTGCTGGTACTTGGTTACCGCTCTTTGCCTTAGTTGCTTCTGGGATTATTGGGGCGATTGATGATATTTTTAATATTAAAGGTATCGGGCCACATGGCGGAGGACTTCGTTTTCGATTTAAACTTTTGATTTATCTTATGATCGCGGCAATAGGTGCTTGGTGGTTTTACTTTAAATTAGGTTGGGATATTTTTCATATTCCGGGAGTTGGTGATTTATCTTTGGGTTTTTGGTATGTGCCATTATTTATTTTGGTCATTGTTGCGCTTGCTTTCGCGGTCAATGAAACAGATGGACTTGATGGTTTGGCTGGTGGTACGCTAGCCATTACTTATGGTGCTTATGGTGTCATCGCTCTAGTTGAAGGAAAATCGGCTCTCGCGGCTTTTTGTGGCACAATTATGGGAGCACTATTAGCTTTTTTGTGGTTTAATATTTATCCGGCCAGATTTATTATGGGTGATACTGGTTCTATGGCTTTGGGAGCAACTTTAGGAGTGATTGCTTTCTTGACCAATTCAGTTGCAGTACTTCCGATCATTGGTTTTATTTTTGTGATCGAGGCTTTGTCAGTTATTATCCAGATAACCTCAAAGAAATTATTTAAACGGAAAGTTTTTCTTTCGGCTCCAATTCATCATCACCTTGAAGCATTGGGTTGGCCTGAACCAAAAGTAGTGATGCGTTTTTGGGTTATTTCAGCCGTGATGGCGATAATCGGGTTGATGATTGCCTTAGTGGGTAGAGGAATCTAAAAATAATTCTTAATTCTAAACCATAAAATCAAACCTCGTAGGTTTGATTGTGTTAGTCGGTATGGTTTTCTAAAAGAATTTTTTTTATTTTAGATAGCTTTTTTTGATATGACGCTCTCTCTAAAACGAATTTTTTATAATTTCCAGGGTTGATGTCGATGACATCTCTAAAATCACAAATTCCTTGTTTTTGTTTGCCGATAAACTCTTGATATGAAGAAAATTGCCATTCTTCCGGTTTCTTTACTAGACCAGCAGATGTCGGATTTAAATGTAGGTATCGGCTTAAGTGAAGCAATTGTTCGTCAGTTGTGATTAAAATATTCTTAAATCGTCCTTCCCACAGAGGTCCTTTGCGTTTATGTATAAGATTGAAAGATTTAGAGTAGCTATTAAGAACTCTTGAGATGTAGGTACTAATACCACCATCAACTAATTGTTTTAATATAAGATGAAAATGGGTTGGCATAACACAATAAGCGATTATTTGGACGTCAATATTGGGATTTTTTCTAAGACCGCTTATTATTATTTGTTGTTGCAAGAGAGATAGTCGAGAAAAAATCGAATAACTATACCGGAAATCAATAAAACGATATAAGTCAAGAATATTAATAAAGCGCAAAAAATCATTAGGAAAATTAAAAATTTCGTACTTTGCAATACTCCGATTCAATATATGATAATATTGTCCATTTACTAATGGATCTTTCCTCATATTTTTATTATAGTTTAATTTACTTATAAATCAAACCTACGAAGTTTGATTTTATGGTTTGCATGATTTAAATTTATTTGATTTATTTTTATAAATAAAACCTGTGGTTTTAAACACAGGTTATTTGTCATAATTTGCTAGTTTTGCCAGCCATATTGGTTTTCTTCCAGAAAACCAATTAACCAAGCTTGGCAATGTGTCACCCGACAGTGATATTCAGAAATTCCTTCCAAAGTACCGAACTCTGTCCAACTAACTGCCGGGCACATCAGGCAACGTCGATAAAGCCGGCAATGTCCACAACGATCATAAATTTCCCTGTTTTGGATCACTCTTTCGAGTAATGGCGGGATGAAATTCTGCAAAGCATCATGCAAAGAACCGTTTCGCAAGTCATAGATAGTCTCTGGATGTCTCAACTCTAAGCACAACTGAAGATGGCCGGAGGCATCAACTGTTAGTCTATCTTTGCCACCGCGACAACTCATCAACTTATCAGAAAAATGTTTGCCAGATGCTGAACAAAGAGCTCCGTATTCCTTTGCGACCAATCCTTTTATTCGTGTTCTTTCTCGGGCAGCTTCTTGAACCGTCAGTCGTTGGCTTCGGATCTGTTTATTCAGATTCTCTTCGCGATGAGCCCGTAAAATCAATTCCCAAACGTATGGTAACGAACTCTTATTGCCGAGCTCTTTTGCAAGTTTATCTAAACGTGAACGGTTATCCATTAACAAACGTACCGGCGGATATTTTAAGTCAAAAGGAATTTTGTTTTTTCTAAGTAATGAAATTCCGTTAATCAGCTTGAAAAAAGCATCCTTTTGACCGGTGGTGCGATAATAAGACTTCTCGTCCCAACCATATAAAGAGATACTGGTTGCGCAAGGCTTATAAGTAGCGAATGTAGCAGCGATTGTTTCGTCTATACAAGTAGCATTAGTCGAGATTAAAATCTCAAGTTTTCTATCTGCCGCTGCTTGGTAGATGTCTATAAAATCTGGTCTGATCAAAGGCTCGCCGCCAGTAAAACGTACCGCCTTGAGTCCCAAAGTTATCCCTTCATCGAGAAGTTGAGACAGAAAATCTGTTGACATCTCAGTTGATGAACTTACACTGTCATGAAGTGGTTGACGAATATAGCAATGATGGCAAGCCAAATTGCATCTTTCTGTCAGTTCAATGTCTAACATTCGTAATAGGGATGAATGTTTTGGTCGCTTTAATCTGCGATTTTTTTGGTTATAAGAGTGGGTGCGTAAGCGTTCTTGGATTATCTTTTTTGTTTTATCAGGAAGGTGCTTTTCGGCCAACATTAGACCGACTAAATCAAGTGATGCTCTTCTTGCCAATCTGTTATAATCTTGCTCTGATAGCGGAGTGGACAAAACTTTCCGCAGATAGCGCTCTGTGATGAGAAATGGCAAGATTTGGCGTAATGATCTAACCATAGTATGGTCCTTGATTACGGTTACAGCAGTTCTCATTATTACAACGATCATCGTCACTGTCTTCTGGTGGCGAGTACGAGTCCGAGCTTGATGTTTCGCTTGGTTCGGGTGAATTAAAGAATAACCACACTAACAAGACAAAGAGAGTAAAAATCACTGCTCCAATTGTCCATTTCAGCCAATCTACCATCGCTAAGATAAACATAAGTTTGTCCTCCTTCGTTACGCGGTCAAATTTTGATGTTCAAATATTCTATTCAAATATTCTGCCTATATACTAACACTTTTTATGATAAAAGCAATACTCTTGCAGGTAAGGTTCAGGGCGGTTTTTTTTCTTTAACTACAAGGTTTTTTTTGTTACAATATCATTATGGAAGAGCACTTCTTTAAATTTTCTATTTTTTCTGCCTTCTCAGAATTAAGTCATGGTATTTCTAATCGTCATTTTGGCGACATGAGATTTGGTCATCAGAAAGAAGAAATTACTGTCAAAAATAGAGAACAGTTTTTACACCAATTAAATATTAATATTTCTGACTTGGTGGTGCCGGCTTTGGCTCATGGCGCTCAAATTGCTGTTGTTGATCAAAACGATCGAGGTAAGGGTGCTACCAATCTCAAAACGGCAATTATGGCAACCGATGGTTTAATTACCAAAGACAGTAATGTTTATTTAATGGTTACAATCGCTGACTGTTTACCTGTTTTAATTTATGATCCAACTTTAAAAATTGCGGGTGTTTTACATGCTGGTTGGCGGGGGATTATCGCTCAAATTGTGCCTAAAGCAATTGAAAAATTTAAAAGTCTTGGTAGCGAACCGCGAAATTTAGTGGTGGGGGTGGGTCCGGGTATTTGTCAAAAGCATTTCGTGGTTAAAAAAGATGTCCTGTCTTTTTTCTTGGATTACTATCCATCAGCGGCTTTTGTACGTAACAATGATGGTTATGTTGATTTAAAAAAAGCTGTTTTCGTTGATTTAAAAAATACAGGCGTGGCATCAACTAATATTGAAATATCGAATGTTTGTACTGCTTGCGAAAATGGTATCTATGGCAGTTATCGTAAAGAAAAAGAGGGTGTACCGGCCGCTGCTGCTGTCATTGGAATTAAACAATAATCAAATGATTAATATTTACGATTTAAAAAATCAAAAAGTTGGTATTTTAGGCTTGGGCGAAGAAAATATTGCCTTAGTTAAATTTTTAATTCAACAAGATGTTCAATTAACGATTTGTGATCGAAAGAGTAGGCAAGAGCTGGGGCAGTACTTAGAACAAATTAAAGATCTACCAGTGCAATTTCGGTTAGGTGAGAATTATCTCGAAGGTTTAGAGGATTTTGAAATACTTTTTCGCACACCTGGTCTCCCCTACTTGAATTCAAAAATTCAAAAAGCAAAGAACAATGGAGTAATTATTTCTTCGGAAATGAAATTGTTTTTTGATCTCTGCCCCTGCCCTATCGTCGGTGTAACCGGCACTAAAGGCAAAGGCACAACAACCACTTTAATATCGGAGATATTAAAGAATTTCAAATTTCAAATTTCAAATTTCAAAAATATTAACATTTATTTAGGTGGCAACATTGGTAATCCGCCAATTGAATTTTTAGAGAAATTAACAAAAGATGACATTGTGGTTTTAGAACTTTCGAGTTTTCAATTGCAAGATATGGAGAAATCACCTCATATTGCCGTTGTTTTAGACATTAAAGTTGATCATTTAGACTATCATCAAAGCCGGCAAGAGTATATTGAGTCAAAAATTAATATTGTAAAATTCCAAACAAAAAATGATTTAACAGTGATTAATGCCGACTATTTAACAAGTTTTGAATTTGGTGCCCAAACGCCAACAAAAACTTATTGGTTTTCGCGTCGAAAATCTGTTGATGAGGGCTGTTTTGTAGAAAATAACGAGATTATTTTAAGAATTAACGATGAAGATTTACCAATTTGTAAGACAAGCGAAGTAATTTTAAAAGGCGAACATAATTTAGAAAATATTTGTGCGGCTGTTTTGACTTCGTATCTAGCAGGCGCAGACTTAGAATCAATTAAAACTACTGTTAAATCTTTTAAGGGTTTAGAACATCGTTTGGAATTTGTCAGAAGTTTTAAAGGAATTAATTTTTATAATGATTCATTTTCAACGACACCAGATACCACCATTGCGGCGATTAATTCTTTTAAATCGCCAATTATTTTATTAGTCGGTGGATCAGAAAAAAATTCCGATTTTAAAGAACTTGGTCAAATAATTAAAAATAGCACAGTTAAAGCAATTATTAGTATTGGGCAAACAGCATCGAAAATAATTGATGCGATTGATGGAGACCACTCAATTGAAATTATTGACACTATTAAATCAATGGAAGAAGCAGTTAATTTCGCGCTTGAAATTGGTCAAAAAGATGATGTAGTTATTTTGTCACCGGCTTCGGCTTCTTTTGACCGATATAAAAATTATAAAGAGCGCGGCGAAACTTTTAAAAAGATAATATTGGACTTAAAAGATGAATAAAAGTCGTTCAAAACCAGATCTAATTTTTGCTTTAACAGTTTTTCTTTTGTGTCTTTTCGGTGTGGTAATGATTTCTTCAGCTTCAATTGTGACTTCACAAGAACGTTTTGGCACAAATTATTATTATGCTACTCATCAGCTTATATCATTAGTGGTGGGACTAATTATGATGGTGGGGGCTTACTTTATTGACTATCGCTTTTGGAAAAAAATATCCTTAACTATGTTTTTGGCCACATTAGTATTACTGATTGCGGTTTTTTTACCAGGCATTGGTAAAGAATTTGGTGGTGCTCATCGCTGGTTGGGTTTTGGTAGTGCTGTTTTTCAACCTTCAGAAATTGTTAAACTAACTTTTATTATTTACTTGGCTTCCTGGCTTGAAAAAAAAGGTGATCAGGTTGGCAATTTTGCGACCGGTTTTGTTCCTTTTGCTTTTTTGATGTTAGTTTTGGGTTTTCTAATTATGAGTCAACCGGATTTAGGCACACTTTCAGTTATTCTTGGCACGGCGGTGGTAATTTTTTTTGTCGCCGGCGCACGTTGGACACATTTGACGATTGGTGGTGTCTCACTTTTGGTTTTAGTCGGTATTCTAATTAAAATTGAACCTTATCGGCTTCAACGCTTTTTAGTTTTTTTAAATCCCAATGATCAATCATTAGGTGCGGCGTATCATATTAACCAAGCTTTAATTGCGGTTGGTTCAGGTGGGCTTTGGGGTTTAGGGTTTGGTCAAAGTAAGCAAAAATATTTATACTTGCCTCAAGCTTATTCTGACTCAATTTTTGCGATTATTGCCGAAGAGCTAGGTTTTATTCGAGCATCTTTAGTGATTGTGGTTTTTATCTTTTTGGCTGTTCGTGGTCGTCGGATTATTCAAAATGCACCTGATACTTTTTCTAGACTACTTGCGACCGGCATTGTTACCTGGATAGTTTTACAAGCGTTTATTAATATTGCGGCGATGCTAAGCTTAATTCCTTTAACTGGCGTACCCTTGCCGTTTATTAGTTACGGTGGATCGTCTTTGATCGTGACTTTAATTGCGGTAGGAATTTTATTAAATATTTCTAAATATTCAAGTCAATCAACGAGGATTTAGCAAAATGAAGATACTTTTAACTGGTGGTGGTACAGCGGGACATGCCTGGCCGGTCATTATGGTAGGGCGTTCTCTCCAAAAAAATAAGCGAGTCCAGCTTTTGTATGTTGGTTCCCGGCAGGGGATTGAGAAAAAACTTTCCAAAGATTTTCAAATTCCTTTTAAAGCAATCCTTTCTGGTAAAAGGAGAACTTATTTTTCTTTATCTAATTTTTGGGATCTTTTTAAAATATTTTGTGGTATTATCCAAGCATTTTTTATCATACTTTTCTTTAGGCCGGATGTTGTTTTTGCTAAAGGGGGATATGTAACAGTGCCAATTATTTTCTGGGTTAGATTCTTTAAAATTCCTTTAGTGATTCACGAATCAGATGTAGTAATGGGACGAGCAAATTTATGGGCCGCAAATTTTGCTCGAAAAATTTGTTTGGGTTTTCCGTTGGAATATTATACGCAAAAATTGCCAGTCAGGAAATTAATTTATACCGGTATTCCGGTCAATCCGGAATTTATACAAACATCAATTAAAGATGAAGGTCGGCCAAAAATTTTAATTACCGGTGGGTCACAGGGTTCTTCAAAGATAAATAATTTAATTTCCGAAATTCTGCCAGAATTAATTAATCGTTTTGAAATTTGGCATTTATCGGGGCAGCGCGATTTTGAAAAACTGCAAAATTTAAAAAATCCTTACTATCATTTATTCGATTTTTCTTACCAAATGCCAAAATTTATGCGTGATGCTGATTTAATTATTTCTCGGGCTGGTGCCTCGACTTTAACAGAAATTGCGGCGACAGGAATTCCGTCAATTATTATTCCGCTGGAGACTGCCGCTAATGAACATCAGGAAGCGAATGCGCAAGTTTTCCAAAAGATGAATGCGGCGGTAGTTGTTTCAGAAAAAAACTTAACCGCTAATTCGTTAAAAACAATTATTGATCATTTAATGGACGATGAGAAAACCAGGGCATTACTGGGTCATCATGCTAAAAGTTTTTTCCGCCCCGACGCCGCTGAAGAAATTATCAATACTCTCTTTGAAGTAGCCAAAAAATAATCCAAATAACAGAAGAAAATCTTCGTATAAATATCGCGATCGCGAAATACATACGATAAATTGAATCTGTAAAATGAACAATATTTTAGTTCTATTAAAAATAGCTACGATCGTACTAAAATTTAAAATCTAATAAAAATAATACGACCACAGAATAGTTATTATATTTTTGAGGTATAGTTTACAAAGCAACAGTTGGTGTGCTTTTTTTGATTATGATATTATTAAAAAGCACTCCTTTTAAAAGGAGAGTATCTTCTAAGGAGGTGAATTCTTGTGACGCGTGATGAGATAAGGGCAGGAGTCGTAAAGATTGTGGCAGACAAAATGGTAGTTCAAGCAAGCAATCTGTGCGATGGTTCAAGGTTCAAAGAAGATCTCGGCGCTGATTCCTTACATCTAGTGGAGCTAGTAATGGGTTTGGAAGATAAATTCAAACTCACAATTTCCGACGAGGAAGCCAAACAGATCACTACGGTCGGCGAAGCTGTCGACCATATTCAAAGAGCTCTCCAGCCCGAAACTGTTTCTGCCTAGAGCAGGAACATCTTATTTTATGCCACCCGTACTATGCGGGTGGCTTTTCTAAGATTAATACCATAGATTTTCTGTACTTTATACTTTTCCATTTTATCCGCTCGAGTGCTTAAAGTGAGAAATTGGAGAAAAATAAGAGATTGAGTAATTGCTTTAATTTGTTATAGTTTAATCGTGGGGTTGTATACTTTTTAGTACTGGAGGCAAAAAAAATGACACTCGGATATAATACAGATGATTGGGTTCGTTCTATCAAAAAGATAGGGCCAGATCGAGTGAGCGTTGAAGTGGAGAAACCTGATGGAGGTATAGCTTTTGTTGAAATGAGTACCAAGCCAATTCCAGCTACGAGGAATAGTCCTGCCGGGAAGGGTGGTGTTTCGTATTGCGAGATACTAAAGCACGACGGAAAAGATTAGCCAAGCGTTCAAGAATTGGTAGATATCAAGAAGGAGTGGTAAAAAAGATTCTTGAAGATGCTATTGACCCAAAAGGACAACCGGTCTTTTGTCAAGTAATTCTTCATCAGCCAAATAGTCTTGAGGATCAACAGGGCAAAGATTTAACAGTGGTTAAAGAAGTTTCTGGTGAACTAGTAGACTGTTCTTTTGGGATTACTATTTCCCAAAAAAGCATTTTAAGATCAAGAGAAAATCATCCTCATGTTTCTCAATTATATTTTCCACCTGGCACAAGCGCCGAGATGATTATTTTTGAGGTTGAAAGTCTCTTTAAGCAACTATCTTTATCTTGACCCCCATTTAGTAAATGGGGGTTTAAATTTGGTCTTAACGGGATAATTCTGATATAATTTAGTTAAAAGAAATGACTTTAAAAGCCTTTTTTCAAAAAAATTGGGTAATTTTAACGCTAATTTTAATTGTCGTAGCCAGTTTTTTACTGCGACTTTGGCATTTGGGTAAAATTGGCGATCAAATTTTTGATGAAGTCTATTTTGTCAAATTTGCCCAAAATTATCTGACAGGTACTTCGTTTTTTGATATTCATCCGCCTTTAGGTAAATTGATTATTGCTTTTGGTCTCAAGTTTTTTGGTGATACATCATTTACTTGGCGCTTGATGCCCGCTATTTTTGGCACACTCTTAATCATTCTAGGTTACTTTACCGGCAAAGAACTTTCTTCCAAAAGAGTTGGTCTTTATACGGCCAGCATCATGGCCCTAGATGGCATGTTGCTAGTTTATTCTCGCACCGGTTTGATTGATATCTTTTTAATCTTTTTTATTCTTTTAGCTTTTTATTTTTTCTTGAAATTTATAAATACCCAGAAATTTCATTGGATTATTTTGACAGGTATAGCAGTAGGGTTAGCCGCTTCGGTGAAATATATTGGCGCTTTAATTTTAATTGTTTTTGGAGTGATGATTTTTACAAAGCACATTTCATGGCGTAAAAATCTTTGGAAATATTTCATCTTTCTTGGCGCGCTTCCACTTAGTATTTATTTAGCTTTTTTCCTTTTTAATTTTGGCACAAAAAATTTCTTTGCTCAGGTTTACGAATGGCAAATGCAGAGTTTTAATTACAACATTGGACTGAAAGATACTCATCCCTATGGTTCGAAGTGGTGGAGTTGGTTTTTGCTCTTGCGGCCAATTTGGTTTTATTTTAAGAGTGAAAATGGCCAAAGTATTGGTGTGGATGGTATTGGCAATCCTCTTGCTTGGTGGTCGTCAATCGTTATTATCCCTTTGCTCATTTGGGGGACGGCTTTAAAATACAAAAATCATTTAGTTATTTTAGCGGGATTTCTAGTTTTTCTCTTGTTTTGGGCGCCGTTTAATCGAGTTTTATTTTTTTACCACGCGATGCCGTCTTTTATCTTTTTAACCTTAGGTATCTCTTTGTGGCTTGAAAGACTTGTTTTAAAATATCCATATGGTAAATATTATGTAGCGATATATTTTTGTGTTTTATTCTTACTTTTTATTTATTTTTTGCCTATTTGGGTTGGCATGCCTTTAAGTTCAGATCAATTTTACCACCGGATTTGGCTTAAGGGCTGGATTTAAGAGAAAAAATCGTTTAAGATAGCTGTAGAGTTTTAAAATATATAGACAAGCAAGCTTGTCGCGGAATTTTTAAGAAAAATATGAATACACAAAAAATTCATTTTATTGGTATTAAAGGTGTGGGGATGGCGGCTTTAGCGATTTTGGCTAAAGAAAAAGGTTATGAAGTGACGGGTTCTGACGTGGAAGATTCATTTGTGACAGATATTGCTTTAGCAAAAGCGGGCATTACAGTCACACCTTTTGACACGAAAAATCTACAAAATAAACCTGATATAGTTGTTTTTTCGGCAGCCTACGACAAAGATAATATTGAAGTCAAAGAAGCTCACAAAAAAAGATTAAACATTAAACCTTATTCAGAAGTTTTAAGTCTTTTTTCACAAGAGTCACAGGTAATTGCTGTTTCTGGCATTCATGGTAAAACAACAACTACCGCACTAATTAGTTTTCTTTTAGCTAAAGCTAATTTAGATCCAAGCTATGTTATCGGGTCGGGAGAAATTGCTGATCTGCCAGCGTCTGGTCATTTAGGTAGTGGCGATTATTTTGTTCTAGAAGCGGATGAATATCGAAAAAGCCCTGATGATAATAATTCTAAATTTTTTGATCTTAACCCGCAAATTGAAATAATTACTAGTATTGAAATGGATCATCCGGATATGTTTTTAACTGACGAGAATGTCTACGACGCCTTTTATAAATTTGCTTGTCGTATTCCGCGCAAGGGTTTTATTGTTTTATGTTTAGACTATCCAAAAGCTAAAAAATTGCTTCGATCACTAGCTGATCGAAATTTTGAAACTTATGGATTTAGCGAAAATGTTGCTTGGCAAATTATTAATTATGCTGAATTGCCTGATTCAACAAACTTTTATCTTATAAATAAAGGAGAAAAAATTGGGCCTTTTGTTTTAAAAATTCCGGGTGAAGGCAATGTCTTAAATGCCACCGCGGCGATTATTGTGGCTTTAAAATTGGGTATTCAAGAAAAATCAATTAAGAAATATCTCGCCGAATTTAGGGGAGTCAAAAGACGTTTTGAAAAAATTGGTCAATTTAAAGATATTACAGTAATTGATGATTATGCACATCACCCACATTCAGTTACTCTAACGCTTGAAGCGGCCAGAAAAAGATTTCCTGATGCAAAAATTTGGTGTATTTTCCAGCCTCATACTTATTCTCGCACCAAAGAACTTTTAAGTAGTTTTGCCACTGCTTTTAATGCGGCTGATAGGGTTATTATTACCGATATCTACGCTTCGGCCCGAGAAAAAGAAGTTACCATCACGGCCGAAGAATTAGTCCAAGTTATTCACAAAAATCAAAAGCAAGTTAAATATGTTAATTCTTGGGATAAAATCGTCCAAGAATTAGTTGATAATGTTGGTGGCAAAACTGTGATAATTACAATGGGGGCGGGTGATGTTTTTAAATTGGGTCAAAATATTTTAGAAGAATTACAAAAATGAAAAACAAAAAATTAACAGATGTTTTAAAAAGTGTGCGTGAGCATGTGGTAATGAGAGATTTTACTACTCTTCGTATTGGTGGTGTGGCTGATTATTTTTTTGAGGCAAAAACAATTGACGATCTAATTAAAGCAGTTAGAACAGCGGTTGATTTTAAAATTCCTTATTTTATTTTAGGCAATGGTTCAAATATTTTATTTTCTGATTATGGGTTTGCCGGGTTAGTAATTAAAAATACTACCACTAATATCGCGATTATGAAAGAAAAAAGCCAAGTAATTGTTGATTCAGGTGTAATGTTACCAAGATTGATCATGGAACTAGCTTCTAACGATCTAGCTGGGCTTGAATTTCTCTATGGTGTGCCTGGAACAATTGGTGGTGCTCTGCATGGTAATGCTGGTGCCTGGGGAAATGCGATTGGTGATTATTTAAAAAACCTAACTGTTCTTGAAAAAGATCCAGAGAACGGTATTCCAAAAGTAAGTCAATACGATACCAGTTGGTTAGATTTTTCTTATAGAAGTTCAAAACTAAAAAAAATAAAATCCAAAGAAAAACCAGTTATTCTCACCGCTCGATTTCAATTGGCTCGAAGTCAGAAAGAAGAAATTATCCGACGTTTAAATGCGATTCAAAAAAAACGTCAAGCAACACAACCGATTGGATTGTCAGCCGGTTCTGTTTTTCGAAATCCCATTCCTAAAGAACTAAAAAATATTTCTGGAAGCGGCACAAAAAATATGCCCGAATTTCTAAAAGAACGAACCGCTGGTTTTATGCTAGATCAAGCGGGGGCAAAAAAACTTAAAGTTGGTTCGGCTGAGGTTTCTAATGTTCATGCCAATTTTATTCTTAATAAAAATGGTGCTAAAGGATCGGAAGTACGATCTTTGATTGAGCAGATGCGTGATAGCGTCAATGAGAAATTTGGGGTTGTTTTAGAAGAGGAAATTGAATATATAGGTCAATGGTGAGCATTGACCGCGGAAATTTTTGACAAAATTATTGGTCAGTGGTAAGGAGGGTTTTTGCAACTTCGAAATCCGAAAGTCTATAATCCATCTTATGCAGTGGAAAAAAAGAAATTTTCTAAAGTTTATATTTATATTATATTGATTTTGATTGTTCTTGGTGGTCTTATTTATTTTCTTTTTTACTCATCATTTTTTAAAATAAAAAACATTGTGATTGAAAATTCTAATAACTCGGAAATCAGCAAAATTTTCCAAGAATTAAATGGCGCTAATATTTTTCGTTTTAACTCATCCAAAACCCAAGCTGAAATTACCCAAAAATTTCCCGAAGTAAAAGGGGCTAAAATTACAAGGGGTCTGCCAGATACTTTAAAAATTCAATTTTCAGAAGTATCGGCTAAAGTTATTTGGCAAACAGGACAAAAAAATTTCTTAGTTGATGGTAATGGTGAAATCTATAAAGAAATACAATTAAGTGATGTTAGTCAAAATAATCTGCCGATTATTAAAGATAACAACAATGTGAGTGTCAATCTTGGTCAAAAAATTCTCTCAGGAAATTTTTTAGATTTTGTTACTGAACTTAACACCACATTTAATCAAGAGACTGGTTTCAAAATAAATCAATTTGAAATCAACGAGACTCTTTTTCAAGTTGATGCACTGACTGATCAAAGTTGGAAAGTAATTTTTGACACCACGCGAAGCGTTCCTGATCAACTAGCTGATCTAAAAAAATTTTTAGCTGATCACAAAAATGAAGTTACTCAATATATTGATGTCCGAATCGAAGGCAGAGTATATTATAAATAAATGAATAACAAGCGATGGCAAATAGCCCCTCAAAAAAGTAACGACATTATTGAGCAACTGCTCATTAATAGAAAAATTAAAAAGGAGGATTGGGCCTCTTTTTTAAATCCTGATTTTGAAAGTCTTTTTGATCCGTTTAGAATCAGTAGGATGAAAGAAGCAGTTGCAAGAATTGAAAAAGCATATTTAAAAAAAGAAACAATTGGAATTTTTGGTGACTACGATGCCGATGGCATTCCAGGCTCTGCCTTGCTTTATGAATTCTTAATAAAAATTGGTTTCAAGACTTATGCTTATATCCCTTCGCGTGAACAGGGTTATGGTTTAAATAAAGAGGGGATAGAAGTTCTAAAAAAAGAAGGCGCAACACTTCTAATTACCATTGATTTAGGTGTTAGAAATAGTGCTGAAATTGAGTTTGCTAAAAAAAATGGCTTCGACGTAATTGTCCTTGATCATCACGAAATGGCTCAAGAAAAACCAAATTGTATTGTGATTGACTTAAAACAAAAGAATGAAAAATATCCTTTTACGGAACTAGCTGCTACCGGTGTTGTCTTTAAATTTATTCAAGCGATCAATTTAAGATTAAAAAAAATTCCGGAAAATCATCTAAAATGGATGCTAGACTTAGTGGCTATTTCAACTATTTGTGATATGGTGCCACTTGTTTCAGAAAATCGTATTTTTGCGAAATTTGGTTTAATTATTTTGCAAAAAACTCATCGTTTAGGTCTCAAGGAGCTTTATGAAAAAGCGGCCATCGCGAAAGAAAATATTGATACTTATTCAGTTGGTTTTCAAATTGGTCCGCGGATTAATGCGCCGGGCAGGATGGATCATGCAAATGAAAGTTTTTATTTACTAATTTCTAAAGATCAAAAAGAAGCTAGTATTTTAGCCGGAAAGCTCGATACCATTAATCGTCAGCGTCAAGAAGAACTAAAAAGAGTTTTGGTGGAGGCAAAAGAAAAAGTTTGCCAAAATGGTTTAGATAAGAAAAAACTTATTTTATTGGAAGGCAAAAATTGGCCACAAGGCATTGTGGGTTTGGTGGCTGGTAAATTAATGGAAGAATTTTCTCGACCGGTGATTATTTGTGAACAAAAAGAAGGCAAGCTCAAAGGATCAGCGCGTTCGATTGATGCTTACAATATGGTTGAAGCTTTGGAGCAGGCTAAAGATTATTTATTAAAATATGGCGGTCATAAAAAAGCAGCCGGACTTAGTTTAGAATTAAAACATTTATCTAATTTGTATGATAAACTATTAGAAATTGCACAGTTAAAAATAAAAGATGAAGATTTAGTGCCAAAAATCAAGGTTGATTTGAAACTAAAAAAAGAAGATTTGAAACTTAATTTATTTGATAAAATTAAAAAATTTGAACCTTTTGGACTAGGAAATCCGCGACCAGTTTTTCTTTTGGAACAAGCCAAAATTTCTGATGTAAAAACGGTGGGTAAAAATAATGAACATCTTAAATTCAAAGCTGACAATATTTCGGCGATTGGTTTTGGTTTAGGTGAGATAGTTAAAAATTTGAATAATTCCCAAGCCGACATTGTTTTTACTTTAGACGAAGATAATTGGTCTGAGCGAAAATTACAACTAAAAATTTTGGATTTAAAAGTAAAGTGATATAATGAGCTCAATCTTAATTAGGGGGTGTAGATTGACAGTGTTAAATCTTGCTATCTTGCATTTTAGTATTCATCATGATCGCATTAAAGATTCGGACAGATATCGAGAGAAGGTTTTTGCTAATCTTTGGCAGGAATGTAATAATTCGGCTGATGGTATTTTGGAAGTTATTTTAAGAGAGAATCGCCTTGTTGTAATGACGCAACGTGATGCAACAATTGCAGCTACCCTTGTTCAATGGCTGGGAACGAATATTGGGCAAGAATTTCTCTACCAAGTAGAGATGGCAAAAATAAAAGCGAAGAAAGATATGTCTCTCGAACAAGTATTTCTTGATGTTTGGGCAGAACAGAGCCTAGCTCCTCCATGTCGCAATGAATATAGCCTTCTGATGGTTCTTTTAACTTCCAGTGATAAACTTCAAGATGTATTCCATCCTGATTATGATCCTATTTCCGAAGAGGATATTAATATTGCTAAAATGTTGATAGCTTGGTTAGGAAGCGAAAAAGGACAACTTTTTCTGAATAAGGCTAAACAACAAATTGCCAAGTACAATGCAAAATAATTGTCTAGGAGGTTAGAAATTGGCAAATAAAGTCAGCGACGAGATAAAAGATCAGTATCTGCGCGTATCTTTTAAACTTGATTTAGAAACTTCTCATCTTTCATTTGTTCCTACAGACCACCCTTCTTTTGTTAAGATCGTTAAAATGGGTAAAGAGACAATTACCTTAATGTTGAATGAAATTAAGCGTAATTCCAATTGTAATGTTCATTGGCGATTCTTGGCGATTTGCGAAATTACTAAGAAAGAGGGGATAGAATTAGTAGTAATCCCCGAAGAGTCAGCTGGTTGTGTTGAGGAAATGCGACATCTATATCTTGCTTGGGGGCAAAAACATGGCTTTATGTCAATATAGCTATGATCAAATTTGGCCAGTCCAAGCTAATCACTTGGACTTTTTTAATCTTTCTTTTGGTAAAGTTTAAGTGTATTATTAGAAATCTAAGAAAAGGAAAAAATGACGGGGAAAACTCATCAAATTTTGGGTTTATCAGTGGGACTGACTTATTATTTAGTTAGTACCGAACCTACTTATGCGCCAGCAACTTTCGGTGCAGTTTTGGTTTTTTCTTATCTTGCGGCACTTTTGCCCGACATTGATCAACCGACTGGCAAGCTCTGGCACATGCTGCCGTTTGGTCACACTTTGGGCAAAATTTCCGATCCATTTTTAGAACATCGTAACATTACGCATTCTTTGTTGGGTGTGGGATTAGTAGGGCTTGGTTTGCATTTTCTTTTTAAATCGTTTCCACCGTATTGGGGAATTGATACGTCAGTAGTTTTTATTGCTAGTATTATTGCTTATTTAAGTCATCTTTTGGCTGATATGTTCACGAATGAAGGTATTCCTGTCTTTTTTCCTTATCATCGTTTTTTTGGGATTCCTCCTAAACCATTCGATGGCGCGAGAATAGCCACTGGTCAATGGTTTGAAAATACAATTATTTTTCCTGCTATTACTATTTTATTTTTGGCCTTAATTCTTTTAAATATTAATTTAATTAAAGCAATTTTACTAAAAAATTGACTTATAACATAACGACGAATAATATAAAGATGTACTAACTTTAGTCGGCTGCCAATAAATACCAAGGGAGGGATGCAAGGCAAAATGAAGGTTTTGCGTCAAATCTATTTATTGGAGGGTGAGATTGATGAGAGTATGTGAATTTGTCTTAGTTTTATCAATTCTGATTCTGATCTTCAGTCAGTCGGCAATAGCTGACACTAGAAGTAATGATCAGGTGGTTATTGCGAATAGTGCTTCTTTGGCGATGATTGCCACGGAAGACTATCAGGCAGTATTAAGACATGCCAGCAAGGAAGCAATATCTCACCTTGCTGTACCGACAATTCTTTTTAGGCTAAACCTAAAATGTCGAACAGCGTGTTATGGACAGTGCTCTAACGTCAAATTCTCTCTAATTCAACGATCGCTGGGTGGGGCTGATCATGAAACTAGAGTGAAAAGACACGCTCGGTCAATGAAGCGGTTTCTTACCTTTTAGGCATTATGGGCTTGGGTTATTCTAACTCCGGCCCTTTTTCTTCGACTTTAGCGTTTTTAGCTGGAATTTACTTAGATTTTATCGCTAAATAATATTCATAGAATAGAGATACTAAAGCTAATGGATAATTCAAACAAGGCAATATATTTTTTTGCTATTTTCGCTGGTTCAATAGTTGGCGGTTATGTACCAACTCTTTTTGGTGCTGGCATCTTTTCTTTATGGGATATTGTTGGCAGTACTCTTGGTGCTTTTATTTTTCTCTATCTTGCTTATAAATTCTTGGTTTAAATCAAAAGGTTTGGTATGATTAGGTCACTATGACTAATGAACAAATTATTTTTGTTTGTTCTGATTGTGGACAAGAATATTTAAAATGGCAAGGCCGATGTGACGGTTGCGGTAATTGGAATACGTTGCGAGAAATGCGATCGTCTAAAGAAAGTGCCAGATCTGATTTTTTAGTTACAAGCCAAGCAGAAGTAACTGAACTTTCGAAAATTAATATTAAAAATTTTGTTAGAATTCCAACTGGTATGAATGAATTCGATCGAGTTTTGGGTGGTGGTATTGTGCCGGGATCAATTTTTATTTTAGGCGGTGATCCGGGTATTGGTAAATCAACGTTACTTTTACAAATTTCCGCAGTTTTAAAAAATGTTTTGTATGTTTCTGGCGAAGAGTCCCTGGAACAAATAAAATTACGTTTTGAACGACTTAATCTCAAAACAAAAAATCTCAAACTTTATACCGAGACAAATATTGAAATGATTTCTAAGAAAGTTCAAGCAGAAAAACCTGATTTGGTGATTATTGATTCTATCCAAACTGTTTATTTGGAAAATCTTCCAACAGTGGCTGGCTCAATTGCTCAAGTTAAAGTTTGCGCAATGAAATTGCAACAGTTAGCAAAAAGTACATCAACGGCCGTCATATTAGTAGGTCATGTGACTAAAGATGGTGCGGTGGCAGGACCTCGAACTTTAGAACATTTAGTTGACGCGGTTTTGTATTTAGAAGGGGAGCGTTTTCACCAGCACCGTATTTTACGAGGGGTCAAAAATCGATTTGGAACAACTGATGAAATTGGTATTTTCGAAATGACAGAAAAAGGATTGGTGGAAGTAAAAAATCCTTCGAAATTATTTTTAGCCGAGCGTTTGAGCAATACGCCAGGTACAGTGGTTACAGCCACCATTGAAGGTAGTCGTTCTTTATTGGTTGAAGTGCAGGCATTAACGACAACAACGGTTTTTGGTTATCCGCAACGGAGAACTTCTGGCTTTGATTTAAATCGCTTGCAATTACTTATTGCAGTCATGCAAAAAAAAGCAGGGATTAATCTTGCTAATCAGGATGTCTTTATTAATATTGTTGGTGGTGTTAAAATTATTGAGCCAGCAGTTGATTTAGCGGTAGTTTTAGCCATTGCCAGCGCCGCTCGTGGTAAAGTGGTTGATCCAAAACTCTGTGCTTTCGGCGAGTTGGGGCTTTCGGGTGAGATTCGAAGAGTCTTACGAGAAGATAAACGCAAGGCTGAAGCCGAGAGGCTAGGTTTTAATAAATTTATTAAAGAAAAAACAATTTTAGAAGTTATAAGGAGGTATTGTGTTTAATATCAATAATGTCGAACAAACTAATGTGACAATTTTTTTGATCGTTTTAATTGTCGCTATTGCCTTACTTTTTCTCACCCGACGGCTACTGAAAATTTCTTTTCCTTATTTTTTCATGGGATTGCTAGGGGTGATTATTGGATTACTAATTGGTTCTCAAGTAGCGATACCTTTATCGAAATTACCTGGCCCGTATGGTACTTGGGTGCCAATGATTGTTGATGTTTTTATTACAGTAGCGACTTTAGATTTATTTATTGCTCAGGCCAAACCTGCCTCCGATTTTTTTCATAAAATTATGTCAAAAATTTTTGGTGCTTCTCAAGAACTAGGTGAAAATCAAATTGTAGTAGACACATCGTCTTTAATTGATGGTCGTTTAGAACAAATTGCTCAAAGTGGTTTTATTCTAGGGAAAATCTTGATTCCGCAGTTTGTTTTAGTAGAACTTCAAAATATCGCTGATTCCGATGATTCACTGCGTCGTGCTAAAGGTCGTCGCGGAATGGAATCACTAGACAAAATGCAGCATAATCCAAAAATTCCTTTAGAAATTATTGATGATTTTGAGGGTGGCAAAGAACCGGTTGATCTAAGGTTAATTAAAGTGGCCAAAAAAAGAAAAGCCAAAATTATCACCGTTGATTATAATTTAAATCGTATTGCCAAGATTCAGAAAGTTGAAGTTTTAAATGTAAATGAATTGGCTGAAAGCTTAAAACCTTCACTTATTCCTGGTGAAGAAATCTTGGTAAAGATTATCCAAAAAGGTAAAGAATCAGGTCAAGGAGTGGGGTATTTACCAGATGGTACAATGATTGTGGTTGAGGGCGGTGAAAATTTAGTGGGCAAAGAAGTTCGTTCTGAGGTCGTTCGCATTTATCATACCGTGGCGGGCAAAATGATTTTTGTCCAACCTCGTCGAAGTAGTACTCGAAAAAACTATTAAGTTTAAGGAGTAGGAGTTGGTGTTGGGGTAATTTTGCTAACTGGTGTTGGTGTACCGCCATTTTTAGTAACCACAATCGAATCTGAAGAAGTAAGATTACTTTGGTCAGTGACGGTGACAGAGATTCGATGTTTCCCAGCTGACAGACTGTTAGCATTATAGGAGATAGAATAAGGTGCGCTTGTATCGGTGCCAATGGCTACATCGTCAATTAGAAAATCAACTTTTTTAATCCCAATGTTAGAGGATACATCAGCGGAAATCGTAAAAGTACCGGAAACTGTGCTGCTATTGGCAGGGCTCTTTATTTTAATCGAGGTTTTATTATCTAAAGCCGCACAAGTTTTGTCTCCTTCGGGTGCGCTGCCAGAAAGTAATCCCATTGAGGCAGCCCAAGCCCTTACTGGTTGTTCCCAAGCCGGGTTATCGGGTTGTTCAGAATGAATATCGGTGACAGTTTTTTCTTCGACAAATTGATCAGGACAGTCGTCAGTTGCCAAGTGCCCGGTATATTTGTCAATTCTAACTGTACCAACATCATTAGAGTGGTCTTTAGGAATTTGCCAACTGGCAAAGATATCAGTAATTGTTTCACCGCCAGAAGGTAATTTATTAGTATACTTATCAACTGTAAATTCTTGAACGCCTTGGGGAGCAGCAAAATCTTCAGCGGGTTTATCGGCTAAAGCTTTAGCCATAAAATCATGCCAGATCGGAGCGGCGGCCATGGCGCCAGCAGCCCCTGCAGTCATTGGGCTATTGTCATTATTTCCTACCCAAACACCAGCAACAATTTGAGGAGTGTAACCGACAGTCCAAGCATCACGGTACTCAGAAGTGGTCCCAGTTTTAACGGCGACCATTCGATCACTAAAATTCAGGGCAGAATTGGAGCCAAAAACATATGAGCGAGCGCTGTTATCCGACAAGACAGAAGATATTTCGTAAGCAACTTGTGGATCTAGGACGTTATCTTTTTCTTCTTTATATTCTTCTAAAACTTTACCTTTGGAGTCAACAATCTTTAAAAATGGGGTAGTCGGAGCCAGTGTTCCGGAATTAGCAAAAACACCATAAGTCGTAGTTAAATCTAAAAGTTTTACTTCACCTCCACCTAAAACTAAGGAAAGACCATAACGATTTTTATCATTTAGGGTTGTAATGCCCATTTGATGAGCCTGGTCTAAAACATTATCCATTCCAGCAAGATAAAGGGTTTTAACGGCTGGAATATTGAGTGAGCCAGCCAATGCTTTTCTCATACTTACTGGTCCATGGGTAGTGCCATCATAGTTTTTAGGAGTGTAATTGCCGAAATCAGTAGTGACATCCCATAAAGTATAGGCCGGATTATATTCTTTCTTAAATGCAGTCGCATAAACAATTGGTTTAAAAGCAGATCCTGGTTGTCGTTCGGCAATGGCAACATTAACCTGGCCGTCAATGGCATTATTAAAATAATCAACTGAGCCAACCATCGCTAAAACTTGGCCATTTTTTGGATCAATAGCAACCAGCGAGGCATTGGAAGCGTTGATACCGTCGAATCTTTTAGCCGCTCCAGATGACACGGCTTCTTCAGCCTTTTTTTGTAGATCGCCGTCAAGAGTGGTCGTAACTTTGTAACCACCTTCTTCAACTGCTTGCTCACCAAATTTATCAACTAATAAATCTTTGATATACATCACAAAATGTGGCGCACTAATATCTTCTTTTTTCGGGATAAATTTAATATTTTTTGCTTCCGTTTTGGCCTTGTTGGCATCGTCTCTTGAGATATAACCAAGATCAGCCATTGAGTCTAAAATCCAGTTAACCCGAGCCTCGCGTTTGTCTGGATGAATGCCGTAAGGAGAATAATAACTTGGTCTTTGAGGCAGCGCGGCCAAAGTGGCGGCTTCTGCTAAATCCAAGTCTTTCGCTTTTTTACCCAAAAATGACTCGGAAGCGGCTTCAATCCCGTAAGCATTTGAACCATAAGGAATTTCATTAAGGTACATTGTTAGAATTTCATCTTTGTTATACATGATTTCGATTTCGATTGTTAAGATCAGTTCTTTGATTTTTCGAGTAATGGTTTTTCGGGGATCAAGTAAAGCATTTTTAACAAACTGTTGGGTGATCGTTGAGCCGCCGGAAAGATAATTATTTTTATGGATAATATTGTAATACATTGCTCTTAAGATGCCCTTGATGTTTAAGCCATGATGTTTGTAAAAAGTGCGATCCTCGGCTGTAATGGTGGCTTGTTTGGCTACTTCAGGTATGTCAGCAGAACCAACCATAATTCTTTTAGTGTCGCCATGAATGGCGTATAATTGTTTGCCATTTCGATCGTAAATTTGAGTCGCAGCGGCAGATTGACGCTCTTTAATTTTTCCTGGAGTGGGTAAATCTTTGGCATACCAAGCAAAAAGCACTAAAACAAACAAAACAAGACCCAGAAGAACTCTTAAAGACCAAATTTTGATTTTTCGTTTAGTAAATCGTTCTTTATTGAATATTTGTTTGATATTAAGTGGATTGTGATGAAAAGTAAAAATTTGTTTTAAACTCATTAAAAGTCTTTCCTTTCCTTTACATTTTACCACCAGACGCGTTAAAATAGAAGGTGTAAAGGAGAAAGATGACTATTGACGAATTATTATCACGAGGAGTGAATGAAATTATTGTCGAATCCTCTCTTAAAGAAAAGTTGAAATTAGGAAAAAAGCTTCGTGTTAAATATGGTATTGATCCTAATAAACCAGATATTCATTTAGGTCATGCCGCGCCGATTAGAAAACTTAAAGCTTTTCAAGATTTGGGCCATATTGCGGTTTTTATTATTGGTGATTATACGGCCAGAATTGGTGACCCGTCTGGCAAAGATAAAACTCGTGAAAGAGTCTCTAAAGATGATATTAAAAAAAATGCTGAGGAATTTTTCGCTCAAGCTTTTAAGATTTTAGATAAAGAAAAAACTGAAATTCATTTGCAAAGTGAATGGTACGAAAAATTTGATTTAGAAAAAAATATCGAATTGATGTCTAAAGTATCGGTTACTCAAGTGGTTGAACATGAAACTTTTAAAAAAAGGTTAGAAAAAAAACAGCCTTTTTATTTTCACGAAGTAATTTATCCGCTTTTACAAGGTTATGATTCGGTGGCGGTCAGAGCTGATATTGAGTTAGGGGGAGCGGATCAAAAATTTAATCTTTTGATGGGTAGGCAGTTACAAAAAGCATATAACCAAAAAGAGCAAGACATTTTAATGATGAATTATCTGATTGGTTTGGATGGTAAGGAAAAAATGTCAAAGTCGCTTGGAAATTACATCGCTATTAACGATACTCCAGAGGAAATGTATGGCAAAATTATGTCTATTCCAGATAATTTGATTATGCATTATTATGAGCTTTGTACCGATGTGACGATAGAGGCTTTAGAATTAATTAAAAAAGAATTAAAGGAAGGCAAGAATCCCCGTGATATTAAAGCGGAGCTTGGTAAAGTTATTGTTGAAACTTATTATACAGCCGAGGAAGCCGAAAAAGCCTCACAAGAATTTGATCAAGTTTTTAGTAAACACGGGAAACCTTCGGAAATTCAAACTAAAAAAATTACCAAAAATAAAATTGCACTAGAAGACTTATTGGTAGATGTTAAAATGGCTTCTTCAAAAACTCAAGCACGTCGTTTAATCGAGCAGGGGAGTGTGGAAATTAACTTTGAAAAAAATACTGATCCGAAAGAGATGATTGAGACTAAAGAGGGAATGATCATAAAAGTTGGTAAAAGAAATTTTCTAAAAATTAAAAAATGAAAACCGGCCGTCAGGCCGGTGGGTGAATTCGTAAATTTGATAATTGTGCTAGCTTCTTAACTAGACAAGAAAGAATGTAATCTAGTAGTATAACGAGGTCTATTGCTAGCGCCACTAACCAGAACATTACTAGCAAACAGATGCTGATATACTTCTCATTTATGAACGGCGTGTAAGCAGAAGATCTCGAAAAAGTGAGTAAGGTTGGTGGAGTAAATTGCCCCTCTGACTCTGACAGTGTTCCGAGTCGTACAATTATGGCGGCATAGATAACTCCTGCAACAAAATATCCTGCTAGCCACACCCAAAACAACGTTTCTCTCGACATTTCTTTCCTCCGTATCTGAATTAACTATCTTTGCCTGATTCGACTTTCTCTGATTTGATGTCTATATTTTACATAAAAAGTCTTCCATTGTCAACATTAAGTGTTTAACATTTTATAAATATTTCATTCATTACAATAATATCGCGATCGCGGAAAAGTGGTAACAAATATAAGAAGGGATTTTTTAAATGCGTCGAAAGTCAATGGCTGAAAAAATTTTAGGTGTTGTTGATGGTTTTATTAAGGAAAATGCGGCTATTTGGTATCCTTATAAAGGATTTGGGAAATCGTTCAAGAAATATCGAGGCAGTTTTTACCGTTCGTTAATAGAGTTAAAAAATAGGGGATACCTTGAAGAAATTGAAATAAATGGTGAAAGATTTTTAAGAACAACCTCAAAAGGTAAATTAAAGCTTATTAAAAAAAGAATATTTGGAGAATGGGACGGTTTCTGGCGAATTATTGCTTTTGATATTGTGGAGAAGAAAAAGAAAACAAGAGATTTATTTCGAACAAAATTGCGCTTGTTGGGATGTCAGCCAATTCAAAAATCAGTTTGGATTACACCCAATGATATTTCGGCTGATTTAGAAGAATTATTGTTAATTTTAAATATCGAAGAAAATGTAGATTATTTTATTTCTAAAGCGTTAACAAATGAAGAAAAATATCTTAAAATATTTGATCTTAAATCTACGGATTAAAATTTATGAATGAAGTTTAAGAATATCATCAAATTAACAGGTTTATTTTGTTGTAATAAATCCGCGATCGCGAAAAAGTGGTGGTAAGTTTTATTTTGACGATAAGAAATGTATAATAAAAAAAGTTTAAGAATATCAATAACTAAGTTTCAAATAAAATGAACGAAATAAAAGAAATAATTCAAAAAGCGATCGAGAAATTGTATCCAGATATTAAAATGTCGAGTTTTGATGTGAGTGAAGCGCCGGAAAAATTTGGCGATTTTTCAACTAATATTGCGATGATTTTGGCTAAAAGGTTGGGGGATAGTCCGGAGGAAATTGCTCATAAGATAGTCGGGCAAATTAAAGATAATCAGATCTTTGAAAGAGTGGAAGTGGCTAAGCCCGGTTTTATAAATTTTAAAATGTCACTCCCCTTTTGGTTGGAAAAAATTTCCGAAATTTTGAAAATTGGTAGTAAGTATGGCGAAAACAATATTGGTCAAAATAAAAAAGTAGATGTGGAATTTATTTCGGCTAACCCAACTGGACCTTTGACTGTTGGTAATGCTCGCGGTGGGGTAATTGGTGATTGTGTTGCCTCTGTTTTAGAAAAAAATGGATGGCAGGTAACGCGCGAATACTATTTTAATGATGCCGGTGGTCAAATTGATATTTTGGGCCATTCAATTTTAGGTGATG
>JAMCZU010000027.1 GCA_023485405.1 Patescibacteria group bacterium | reverse complement strand
ATATCTATCCATTGCTTCTAAACCATCAAGCCCTTCAAAATATTTCACTATCGGTTTTCCTTGCTTAATATTATAAATCGCTAGCAACTGATTCATATTGTCTTTTAATTCTTTTCTACCACGTTCAATATCTCGCACCCTCTCATCTAATAAATTCTCCAATTCTTTAGGATTTTCAGCGATAAACAACGTTTTTTTACCCTTCTCAAGAGTACTAATTAGACCTAATTGCATTAATTTCTTTAAAATAAAGTAGGTGGTCGGACGATTAACACCTGCTTTTTTAGCAATGTTTTGAACTGTATCTTGGGCTAATTCTAAAGTAGCTAAATAAACTTTAGCTTCTTTTTCCGATAGCCCTAATTTTTCTAAAATCGAAAGCATTTTGCCTCCCAATAGTTTCCCTCTTAATATTATTATAGCTACAACATTTTTTAAATTAAAGGGGCACGGCAGAAACCGAGCCCCAAAGCCACTACTTCTTCTCCTCAGCCGTGAGGTCGAAGAGATAGCGGACACAGGCGATGCCATAGAAGCCGGACTTGATGCCCTCTATGCCCAGGTGCTTGAAGATTTGCTCCCAGTACCCAAACACATTGCAGCCGTCATCGTAGACTTCGTAAGTGTCGCCGTTGTGATACAGGGTGCATTTAACCCCGTAATACTCTTCTTTGGATGTATCTTCGATGCGCCACCCTTCATCAAAGAGCCGTTTCGCCCTCTTGAAAGCTGGCTTGTATTCACGAAGAACGTCCTCTTTGAGAAGAAACAAGTCGTTCCATAACTCCTTGATTATCTTTTCGTCACGTCTGCCTTTTACTGGCATACGGACGTTAAGACGTTGGATTATGGCAAACGCCTTGTCCATTCTTTGCTTTATTCGTTTTTCGACTGGTTGTATTGTTTTCACCACCTTTGCGATAAGATGCTCCACTAAGTCGAAAGTTTATTTCGGCTCACTGGGCACCCAGCCCTTCCCAAGTGGATGCCTTAAAGTAATAACGCGGGCTTATAATCTTAAATTTATTCCCGATTTTGTTACTTTAAACCATTCGCATAAAGCTTAACCGATCCATCCTTAAAGGAGAAACTTGGGATATAGACCACAAGGGTCAATCTTACGTCTCCTCCGATTTAATATCGGAGACTCTGTCCTCGCCAGAGCTTTGGTCCTTAACAGTGAGAAGACCAGCAAAAACTTTACGGCAATGAATAAGCATAGCATACTATATATATTTTGTCAATACCTTCTGTCAGTTCTTGTCATTTATTGTAATTTAATACCTGTAATTACACCTATTATATTTGTCAATTACAATCAACTATTTGGTATGGCTATAAGATTTAATGCCCCAAGATTTGACAATATAACAAGAAATATGGTATAATGTAAGCAAGGTTAGAAGATAACTCGTAATTTCAACAATAAAATATTAAATTAAGACTCTTTGAAGTCCGATGAGGCCCTTTGAGGCCCGAATGAAAACATCGGATTTTTTTGTGTTTTAAAAAGTAAGTAATAATTGCGAGCTTTGCTCGCCAAAAGAAAGGAGGCATTATGCCTCAAGAACAACTGAAGGTTGTGTATGTGCCGGTTAAAGACTTAAAACCGAGCGTATACAATCCACGCCGGTGGTCAGACAAGGCAGTCAGTGATCTGACCGAGAGTATCAAAAAGTATGGGCTGGTCGATGCCCTACTGGTAAATGGTGCCGAGAATCGCAAAAACATTGTAATTGGCGGCCATTTCAGGTTAAAAATAGCTAAGGATTTGGGCTATACCGAAGTTCCGGTAGTTTACATCCAAATTCCAGATATTGAAAAAGAGAAAGAACTTAATATTCGTCTCAATAAAAATTTAGGAGAGTTTGATTTTGATTTGCTTAAGGCTTTTGATGAGAATCTTCTCACTGATATTGGGTTTGATTCAGAGGCACTTGACGACATCTTTGGCATTGAAAATACACCGGAAAATTGGGATTTGGAAAAAGAATTGAAAAAATTAGACATTCAAAAAATCACAGTGCAAAAAGGAGATATTTACACTATCGGTGAGAATCAATTCAAATTACTTTGCGGCGACAGCACCATTGAAGCCGATGTCTTAAAACTTATGGGGAACGAACGCGCCGATCTTTGCCTCACCGATCCCCCATATCAGCTCGATTACTTAAACGCCAAGCGTCACGGTAAACCAACTTTGGGTTTTGGCTCGAAACGAAATAGAAGATATTTAGAGACTGACGTTTTGCCGGAAAACTTTACCGAACTTTGGATGAAAAATGTCGCTAAGATTCAAAAAGAATCATTTAGCATTATAGTCTACGAAAACTGGCGCAACCTCCGAAACATTTGGGGCGAAATTGAGAAACATTGGTCCGTAAAAAACATGATTGTCTGGCATTTGCCTAATCGCAATCAGGCTTTTGCTTCAAAATATAGGTTCTTTTCAAAGCATGATATAGCCATGGTTGGAGCTTCTAAGGGTCAAGATATCAAGTACAACCTAGAAATTGAAAAAGATGGGCTTCAGGAAGAGTATTCTACCGCTCTTTACGCAATTTCCGGAAAACCACACTGGGAAAATTACGGAAAAGGAAAAGCGATTTGTCCCACAGATTTCATTGAATATAATGCAGCTGACGAAAAATCTTCGGGGCAATCGATCATTTTCGGCGTAAAACCGTTGGAAATTCTCATACCATACATCAAGGTTTTAACTCGAAGAAATGACTTAATTATTGAACCCTTTGGGGGTTCAGGCAGCACGGCAGCCGCCGCGCTTAAAATGAAACGCCGTTGTTATCTAATTGAGAAAAGTCCAACTTATGCGCAGGTAATCCTACGACGCATCGAGATACTAACCCACACTAAACCAATAAAAATGAATTAGAAAGGGGTTTGAAATGAGTAATACTATTGAACACCGTCAACAAAAACAAAAAAATCAGATCATCGAGCAGCTCAAACAAACACCAATTGTCGAAATCGCTTGTAAGAAATGTGAGGTTGGTCGATCGACATACTATCGCTGGATTCATGAGGATGAGGAATTTGCTTTGAGCGTCGAAGTGGCTATCGAAGAAGGCGCCGGTATTGTTTCAGACTTGGCCGAAAGTCAACTACTGGCCGCAATTCAAAATGGCAATCTCCAAGCAGTTTTCTACTGGTTAAATCACAGAAATCCCAAATTTATTAATAAACTTGAAGTGTCGGCTAAAAGTAATGAACCCCTGTCTTTAACAGCTGAGCAAGAAGATTTGATTAAAAAAGCTTTGGAATTAGCAGCGCCAGAACCGGTCATGGTTCCGGTACCTGACCTACAAGAAATGAAAGATGAGGACAAGGATGAAAACGCCAAATGAAGAAATAAACGAACGGATTATTAAAGATAGGAACTTTAGAATCCATTTAGCAATGCAAAGCCCCTATTGGTTTTTCTATATTTATCTCCCTCGTGACCCTCAATTTGAAATCGCTCCTTTCCAAAAAGAAATCTTAGAAATTGCCCGCGATGAGTCGATTAAACTTGCCTTAATTGTTAGTTTCCGTCAATCAGGTAAGACCACAATGATGGATTTGGTTTACCCTATATGGAGTATTATTGGCGAGCAGAAGAAGAAATTTATTTTAATCATTTGCAAAGATCAACAACAAGCAGAAATGCGAATGGCAAATATCCGAGAAGAACTTGAAAATAATGAGTTATTAAAAAAAGATTTTGGGCCACTTTACGGCGACGACAAATGGGGTGCGTTAACCGTGGTTGTTGCAAGATACAAAGCAAGAATAATGTGTGTTTCCTCTGGTCAGAGTTTACGCGGAATGATTCACGGTTCTCACCGACCCGATGTTGTAGTTTGCGACGATCTTGAGGATTTAGAGGGTGTGAAAAACCCGGATAATAGAGATAAAATGTTCAACTGGTTTTGCCGAGATATAGTACCAATGGGTAATTTAAATACCAAGATTATTGTAATATCAAATCTATTACACGAAGATTGTCTAGTTCGTCGGTTAAATGAGGAAATACTAAAAAATAAGCGAGGTGGTTTATATAAAGAATTTCCTTTAATTGATGAGGAAGAAAAATGTATGTGGCCGGGGATGTATCCAAATCCAGAATCAATTGAAGAATTACGTCATAGTGTTGGCGATCGCGTTTTCGAACAAGAATATTTACTCCACATTTTGCCTGAGGTTGATCAAATAATTCATCCCGAATGGATTCACCGTTATGACGAGCTACCCAGAAACGACGATCCTGATATGCCCTACCGGGGCACCTATTGTGGAGTCGATCTGGCTCTTAAAAAAGGTGGGAAAAATGATTACACTGCGGTTATAATCTGTAGAGTTTATGGTTATGACGAGAATATGAGGATCTTCGTCTTGCCATATATTATCAACGAAAAGTTAGATTTCAGAGAAAGTATTGAAAGATTAAAAACACTAGATCGGGACGCAAATTCCGGTGAATATATTACCAAATATATCGAATCAGTTGGTTATCAAAGCTCGATTATAGAACAGTTAAGACATGAGGGAGTAGAAGCTGAGGAAGTACCGATTCATGAGGGAAAAGATATCCGTCTAAAACGAACAATTCCCGTAATATTTAATGGCGTTGTTCTTATTCCTAGATATGGCGCCGTGGAATTTGTTGATCAAATGGTATATTTTGGCAGCGTGCCTCATGACGACATGGTCGACGCCTTCACCATGGTTGTGATAAAAATTATTGAAGAAAACTCCAAATCTGAGCCAAGATTAACTATTATCGACGGTCCACCTCCTTGGTACGCCGGTCCAAGATAATAAGATTTATGGATTATTTTAATTTAATTGTTATTTCACCACCGCTTGATATATTTCCAGAATAGTGGAGGATTAATTTGCTACTACCCGTTTTAGCTTCAAAAGCCAGCTTTCCCGATGTTTTACCATTCGGCGAAAGAGTAACTGATTGTAATAGCCCATCAACGCCAGAAAACCATGACGTGTTTCTTTGAGTACCCGTTTCATCTTCCAATTTGAAACCCCAATCATTAACCAATAAATCCCTATTTCCTGTATTGGTAACAGCAATATCTACTATTACAAAACTGTTATCTGGGCTTTGGGGCTTTTCATATGGATTACCGGTTTGATAATTGGCATCTAAATTGCTCACCACTAATTGATGGTCTTTAAGATTAATTGTCTCTCCGAGGGCAAACTCTTTTTTAGCTTCCGTTTGTTTATTTTGGTTTTGATTGCCATTAGAGCTTGGTGTCGTAGTTGAAGATCCACTGAAAGAAATCACAGCGATAATAATGATTAAAACTATAAAGCCTCCGCAACCAATGCCGAATTTTGCTAAAGTTGACATCCCCTTTTTTTGTTCGCTCATTATGTTTCCTTTCTATCAAATTTTATTGTGCCTTCTTCTTTGGCTTTTTCTAATAATTTAATAAAATCTTCCGCTGGGATGATGGGACAGAATTGACCCCAAATCCAGCGTCCGTTGGCTCGACCAATTTTACCAACAATATAATATCCAACTCGATACTCAATATCACCCCTGTTCCAACTATCTTTATAAGACAATTCGCCCTCATATGAATCTTTTCTTAGACGCTCAATAACAAAAACCTTATCCGACATGTTTCCTTGAGGCATAAATGTCCAAGCTTCTCGCACAAAAAAATGCCTACCGTTTCTGCCAATATCTTTGACATTAATAGTATTTTTCTTTGTGAATGAATCGTTTTTTCTTTTGATAAATTGTTCTACGGTTTCAATATTCATTTTTTTTGATCGAATTTAGGACGTCGGAATACAAAAAGCCCGCCGCCAGCGATGATCTTGCGATCACCCATATCCCTTTCGAGATACGACCTATAAGAGTGCTCTGACGACGAGCTTAAAATCTCTTATAGGTTTTATTGCCATGCCTTAAGAAAACTTAAGGGTTAGGCCAAATTAAATAATGTGCAATTTCTACTCTGATTTTAACATAAGTAAAATGAATTTGGAAGCTTTTTACTGGTTTAATGGCATTATGGCTGATTTCAAAAAATTAGGCCTTGACTTCCCCAACAGGGGCGGTATCATCTCCCTTGACCTATAAGGTAAAGGAGTGAAAATGGACACTCAAGGAGTAAATTTAACCAATACTTCGCCAATTTTGCTGCCTAAAGAAGAAAATGGGAGGCCTGTTGAGGCAGTTCAAGCAGAAAAAGCGACAATTCAGTACTGTCTTTACGCGCGCAAAAGTACCGAAGACGACGAACGCCAAGCCCTTTCAATCGACTCCCAAATCAAAGAAATGGCCACATATGCTCAAAATGAAGGACTTTTAGTAACTGATATCAAAAAAGAGAGCCATTCAGCCAAAATGACCGGCACAAGACCAGTCTTAAATCAATTGATGGCCGATATTAGGAACGGTTTATTCCAAGGAGTTATTAGTTGGGCACCAGACAGGTTATCGAGAAATGCCGGTGATCTGGGTTCAATCATCGACCTTATGGATAACGGCTATCTAAAGGAAATTAGAACTCACGGTCAAATTTTTACCAATAGCCCAAACGATAAATTTCTTCTTATGATTCTCTGCTCGCAGGCAAAATTGGAAAACGACAATAGGGGCATCAATGTTAAAAGAGGGTTCCGAGCCAAATGCGAAATGGGTTTTAGACCGAACTTAACGCCTTTAGGATACGAAAACGATCACTATTCGGGCAAAGGGATGAAAAAGGTTTTTGTTGATAAAGCAAGAGCTCCCATCATTAAACAGATATTTGAAAAAGTAGCCTATGAAAAATATTCCGGTCGTGATGTCTATGAATGGTTGAAAAACGAAACTGATTTGCGAAGTAGGAATGGCAATGTTCTTAACTTAAGTGTCATTTACAGGATGCTAAACAATACTTTTTATTGCTCGCTATTTGAATTTCCTCAAGGCAGTGGTAAGTGGTATAAAGGAGCGCACGAACCAATAATTTCCCGGGAGCTTTTTGATGCAGTTCAAAAAAAGATGACAGTCGCCCCTAAATCTAAACCGGGAACGAAACAATTTGATTTTACGAGAATCTTTAGATGTGGTAGCTGTAATTCTGGTATTAGCGCCCAAGAAAAGTTCAAACGTTACAAAAGCGGTGAAATTAAAAGGTATGTTTACTATCATTGCACTCAGTTTAACAACTTTGATTGCAATGAACGTTATCTAAGAGAAGAAAAACTTGTCGAGCAACTTTCCTGTTTGCTTAAGAACGTTTCAATTAAAGAAATCCGGTCCAAAGAGATTCTTAAGCCGGAATTAGACAAATTCATGGTTATTAAGACGACTTTACAGGATTACCAACCTAATAACAGCGAAATTGAACAAAATATCGATCTTTCAGGATTCATACGCTATATTTTCCAAGATGGCACCAAAGATCAAAAACGAGAGCTGATCGGCTGCTTAAATATCACAATTTATCTCAAAAACCGAGAACTCATCATCAAATAGCTCATTCTACTCAAAAAGTTCCAAACTAAGGCACTTTTCAAGGTTTAGAAAAAAGTTCGAATCCCTTCCTCGTGGTTGTAGAAAAGCACCAAAACGGGTCCATTTAACAACAAAAAGAACCTTAAACGGTTCTTCTCGCTTTTACCTCATCTTTTACTCTGTTCCACACCTTAAGAAAAGTTCCAAACTGCTGCTGGCGGAGAGAGCGAGATTCGAACTCGCGAGGCCCTTGCGGACCTACTCGCTTTCCAAGCGAGCGCACTCGGCCACTATGCGACCTCTCCACAAACTAGTTGTCAAACGAATATTAATTGTAAAGAGCACAAAACGTTCTGCGTCAGCAGGTTGTTATTATTCGTCAGGATAACAAGCTTTGCTTATGCGACCTCTCCATGAACTATATTGTACCAATTCTTTCTATAACTGAAAAGGCCCCCTGTAAATTTACAGGGGGCCTGATAAAAACGAACAAAGAGATGAGATTGCCTACTTAGCAGACAGGTGAAACCCGGTTGAACGCCGCTACACGAGACGGCATCTTGTGCTTGTGCCCGTTGCCATTGCGAGACATTGCGGAACGGATGATCCCGATGATAGCCATCTCTGCCCCATAGCTATCACTTTGGCAAAGTCGCCTTACATGCCGGCGCTCGGCACCTGAAAGCTTTACCCTTCCATTCAGTCCGATCTCTTTCAGCGAAACCACTTCTGTGCCCTCCTTTGTTCTTGTGTTTGTATTACTGTACTGCCCTACACTTCAAGAACAAAGGCTTTTTCAACCACTATTTAGCAACCTGCCCACCTCCCTTCCTTGCGAGGTACATACAATCTGATGTTATTTATTATGACAAAATAAAAACCAGCTGTCAAGACCTAAACCTCATCAATAATCTTTGAGAGCATTATTTTCTTTTCGACGGAAGCAATTAAACGTCTGGTCGCCACCACTGAGTCAGGCGAAACTGAAACAGAGGTCGCTCCTTCCTTGACCATTAATTCCGCAATTTCCGGATAAGTGGTAGCTGCCTGACCACAGATAGAAACACTAATATGCCGAGCTCGACAGTTTCTAATCACATGAGTTATGGCAATTTTAACCGCCTCGTTACGCTCATCAAATTCTTCCGCTAAATTCTCATTATCTCGATCAGTCCCTAAAATAAGTTGAGTCAAATCATTCGAACCAATCGAGACACCATCTATCCCTAATTCACAAAACTGATTAATCAAAATTACGTTCGAAGGTACTTCAACCATCATCCAAAGTTTAAAATCCGGACCACGGCGAAGACCTGACTCTTCAACCAAATCAAGAACTTTTTCAAATTCCTCAACTGTTCTAACAAACGGAATCATTAGATATAAATTTTCATACATTCCGCGAACACGTTTAATTGCTTCTAACTCTAATTTGAATAAATCCGGCTCTTTGACATAACGAAAAGCCCCCCGATAACCAATCATCGGGTTATTTTCTTGTGGTTCAAAATCTTGACCACCTTTAAGATTACGATATTCATTGGTTTTAAAATCGGTCGCCCGATAAACTACCGGTCGAGGCGAAAAAGCTTTGCAAGTTTCGCTTAAACCTTCAACTAGTTTATTAACATATATTTCTGATTTGCCAGCCTTAACCAAAGCGCGTGGGTGCTCACCAATTTCGGCAATCATAAATTCCGCTCGCATTAATCCTACCCCATCACAAGGCAGTTTGGCTGTTTTTTCCGCCGCTGACGGTTCACCTAAATTGACATAAACTTTAGTCGCGGTCACGGGCACTTCTTCCGTAAAACCGCCGCCATCTTCTTTGCCTGGTGGTGCTTCCTGACGCGAAACTTTACCTTTATAAACAAAACCTTTCGCCCCATCAACAGAAACAATTTGACCCATTTTTAGAACATGGGTGGCAGTACCCGTACCAACTACACAAGGAATACCCAGTTCTCTTGAAACAATCGCGGCATGTGAAGTTTGACCGCCAGTTTCCGTAATAATCGCGGCTGACCTTTTCATTGCCGGCACATAGTCAGGACTGGTTTTTTCAGTTACCAAAACATCACCTTCTGAAACTTGATCAATTTCACTAGGCGAATGAATAATTTTCACTGGTCCTGAGGCAATTCCTAAAGAAGCGGCAATCCCTTTTAAAATTACTTCGAGTTTACCCTTATTAGAACTAAGAGCTGAGGTCTGAGAACTGAGAGTCTCATTACTAAGTTCTAAGTTCTCAGTACTAAGTTCTTTTTTAATCGTCGTGACTGGTCTGCTCTGCACAAAATAAATATTATTTCCTTCAATGGCCCACTCGGTGTCTTGAGGAAATTTATAGTGCTCCTCAATTTTTTTACCAAATTCGGCTATTTTTTTAATTTCTTCGTCAGTTAGTTTTTGAGCTTTTTGTTCTTCTTTGGTACAAGTAATGTGTTTATTTTCTTTATCTACTTTAACAATTTTCCAGGCTTGAGCTTCAATATTTTTTTCTAAAATTTCTAAATCACTTTTTTGAACAACATAACGATCGGGCGTGACGCTACCACTAACAATGGCTTCTCCCAACCCCCAGCCGGCCTCAATGACAATTTTTTCTTTGTTTGAGGTGACTGGATCGAGCGTAAACATAATACCCGACTTTTCCGACTGAATCATTTTTTGAATTGGTACTGCGATACCCACTTTCAGATGATCGTAGTTATGCACTGCCCGATAGTAAATTGCTCGTGCCTCAAAAAGTGAAGCCCAAGCTTGCCGCACTGCCTTAATTACTCCATCTGAACCTGAAATATTGAGAAAAGTTTTTTGTTGACCGGCAAAAGAAGCGGTCGGCAAATCCTCCGCGGTAGCGGAAGATCTCACGGCCACAAAAATGGCCGAAGAAGAAGTGGTATAAAGTTTTTGATAAGCAGCGGAAATTTCCTTTGACAAAATTGCTGGCATTGGCTTAGCCAAAATTTCATTTTGAATTTCTAAAGCAATCTTGTTAAGCCTTTTACTGTTATCAACATCAATGCCCGATAAAATTCTCCTGATTTTTTTATCGAGGCCAGTCTTTTTTAAAAAATTAAAATAAGCCGTGGAAGTGACAATAAAACCGGGTGGGACCGGTAAACCAGCGCGGGTGAGTTCACCTAAATTTGCCCCTTTGCCACCGGCAATGGCGACATCTTCTTTAGAAACATCGCGAAACCAAACAATATTACTAATGACCCCTCCTCAATAAGTTTGAAGAAATATGAAATAAGATATATGAATTACGGCAACCCGGTTTCTCTTCTCTCTTATTTCTTATCTCTTAAAACTTTGTATATTACGCTTGTCCCAAACCCTCTTCTCTGTAAAAAGGCTGCTTTTTTTTGGAAATCTGCATTTTCTAATCGGCTTTTACTTTGTAAAGCTTTTCGCGCCAATTCTTCTTCATTTTGACATTTTAAAACTGTTTCAATAATACTTTTCGAAACTCCTAATTTTTTAAGCTCCAATTTTAAAAGATACGATCCTTTCGGCTTTAAGAGATTTCGATCCGCTACCCACATTTTAGCAAATTTTTTATCATCCAACAATTGATTCTTTTTTAGAACATTAATAACTTTATCAATTTCTTTTTCTTCGTACTTCTTACTTCGTAATTTTTCCCTTATTTCAAAAACACTTCGTGGCCGAAATTTTAAAAAATGAAGAGCAATTTTAAAAGGATCTGACATAGATTACCAATTTTCAATTTTTAATTTTAAATTTTCAATCAATTTTCAATGATTAAATTTTCAAAGTGAGCAATGTATCCTCAAAAGTAACTCTTTTGACGGATACTTGCGAACGCTACTCTTTTTCCACTTTCTCAGTTATCTTTTCCTCAATTGCTTTGGCAATTTTAGGATTTTCACGCAAGAACTGTTTGGCTCCTTCTCGGCCTTGACCCAACTTTTCAGTCCCAAATTGATACCACGAGCCCGCTTTTGAAACCACGCCTAATTTTGTTCCTAGATCAATCAAGTCACTTTCTTTCGAAATACCTTCACTAAACATCAAATCAAATTCGGCCGTGCGAAACGGTGGCGCCACTTTATTTTTAACCACTTTAACTTTAACTCGATTGCCAATCGGGATATCGCCATCTTTAATTTGTTCAACCCGACGAATATCCAAACGAACTGAAGAGTAAAATTTCAAGGCCATCCCACCAGCGGTGGTTTCGGGATTACCAAACATTACCCCAATTTTCATCCTGAGCTGATTGATAAAAATAACCACCGCTTTAGAACGAGAAATAGCCCCGGTTAATTTTCTTAAAGCTTGAGACATTAATCTGGCTTGCATCCCCATTTGAGCGTCACCCATCTCGCCTTCAATTTCTGCTCGTGGCACTAAAGCGGCAACAGAGTCCACCACAATGACATCAACTGCGTTAGACCGGACTAAGGTTTCAGCGATCTCCAACGCCTGTTCGCCCGTATCTGGTTGAGAAATTAAAAGTTCCTCGACATTGACCCCCAACCTTCGCGCGTAATCGGGATCAAAAGCATGTTCAGCATCAATAAAAGCACCAATGCCACCACTTTTTTGAGCTTGACCAATCGCATGGATGGCTAAGGTTGATTTACCAGTTGATTCCGGCCCATAAATTTCTACAATTCGACCCCGGGGGAAACCACCAACACCAAGAGCTAAATCTAATGAGATTGAACCAGTCGAAATAGATTCAACTTGTAACTTTTCCTTTTGGCCAAAACGCATAATTGCGCCAGTACCAAACTGTCTTTCGATCTGCCCCAAAGCCATTTCTAAAGCTTCCTTCTTGGCTTTGTTATTTCCGTCTCCTCCCTTAGTATTCTCCGTCGCCATAGTTTCCTTTCTGCCCTCCGTACATTACCAATTTTAAATTTTAAATTTTAAATTTCAAATCAATTTCAAGTGAAATAATTTTAAAACATTAAATCATTTAAAATTCATTGAAAATTGAAAATTAGAAATTGAAAATTTTTAAACTAATATTCTGCTAAAATTTTTATAATTTTAACTGTTTCTTTTTTAGTTCGATTGGTCGCTCGAAGTTCAATATTATTCAAACCAGCCTGAAGTTTGACTGTTTCACGAAAATTTCCTCTGTCATCTAAAAATACAACTTGATCATTAATTTTTAAAGAAGCACCTTCGTCAGTTTTGCCCACAACCTCAACTCTGTCTTGACGGATAACAGTTTCAGTCGAAGGAGATTGAATCTCTAAATTTGGTGGGGAAGTAAAATTTTCCACCGCATAAAAAATATAACCCACAAACCCAGCTAAAATCAAAATAATCACCGCTAAAACAACCATTCGCGGGGTCAAATAGGCTTTTCTTTCCTTAATCTGAGTTTCTGGCGCAATTTCTTTGGGCAAGTTAGTTGTTCCTCTTTCACGATGAAAAGCATCAATTAATTCTTCTTTCGGTACATCCAAAAACTCGGCATATTTCGCCAGAAAACCTAAAATATAAACATTAGCCGGTAACTCGCCATAAGCTCCACGCTCTAAAGCATCGAGATATTTGATCCTAACTTTTGTCTGTTCTTCAGTCTGTTCTAAACTTAAGTGTTTGCGTTTCCGAAGAGTTCGCAGTTTTTCACCTAAAGTTTTTTCACTGAGAATTTTTTTTATAAATTTTGCCACGGTTTAATTAAAACAAAGGAAATGGTTTAGGTCAAACGGAGCAATTGCAAAAATTTAACATAAAAATCAAAATTATTTAAAATTAAGATCGCAAAAGCAGTAATGAGTAAAAAAGGCGCCAAGGTTAATCTTGCCCGCGTACTAAGCTTTTTTTGTTTTAAGCTAAAACCAAATAGAAAGAAAGTCATCAGAAAAAAGCTGCCCAAAATTAAAACAAGCACACTTGAAGCACCTACCACAGAAACAGTTAAAAGCAAAATAAAAAAATCAGCGCGATCTAATATTTCTGCTTTAAAAACTTGACGCAAAAGCAATAATACCAAGACTAAAACAAGACCAATGGCCAAAGCAAAAACGTAAGAAGAACTCATTTGCCAAATAATTTGATAGAAATAATTACTTTTTGGCGGCAAAAGATATTTGCCGAATTGATCACCTTTAAATTTAATGTAAATATAAACTGCCTGGGTGGCAATTTGCAAAAAATAAATTAAAATAATGGCGGTTAGGGCTCGACCAGCTGTTTTAGAAGAAACTTTCGATCTTAACTCTAAATAAAAAAGCCATAAAATGATCAGGCTTGAAAGCACTAACGGGACCCAAAAAAGTAAATTAGTAAATAAAGACATAAAAAAAATCCTAAATCTAAAATCCAAATGTCTAATAAAAATTTAAATGTTTAAATGTTAAATGTCAAACTTTTAGACATTTGATCATTGGGCATTGGGATTTGATTCGACATTAGAAATTAGGATTTAGAAATTGGCTTACAGGATTGTCAAATCGGTGCCGAGTTCATAAGCATTAGGATTGTTGCCACCATCGGTCGAGTGACGAGAAATATTTTCCGGACTTTCAAAGACACAATCAATTTCATAGGTTTTACTACTAACCGAAACACCCAAACGATAATTGTAGATGGCGCTATTTAAAGGATCAAGCGGTAAAGTATCAAAAGGCGCACCCGTCGAAATTAATTTAAAGTTTATTGGAACCCAACCAGTCCCGTCAATTTTTTGACGCACTGAATCATCTTTAAAACCAGTATCAATCGAAGAATATGGCCCCACTAATCCCTTAAAATCGTGACTATCAGCTAAATATTGATTGATCGCTGTTGAAAGATTTTTCATATCGCTAAACCGTTGACTATCACGACTTTTCTCAAGCACTTTAGAAGGTTTAATAATGAAAATAACTCCCGCAATTAAGAGCGCCACAAGAGTTAAAATAATCAAAATTTGTACAAAACTAAAGCCACCTTTTGCAGATTTTTGCACTACACCCTCCACTCCGTGGTTAACGAATTATTTTTTTCTTTCTTTCAGAAAACCTTCTACTTTTTCCACTACTTGAGCCGGTGTCACTTCGGATTTCACCAAATAGTCTACCGCACCAAGTTTGAAACTCTCGTAAATCGCGTCTTCTTCGCCAATGTTAGTCAAAAGTATGACCGGCGTGTTGAAGGTCTCTGTTTGTGAGCGCATCTTTTTAAAAACAGCTAAACCATCTAATCCTGGCAGGATAATGTCTAACAAAATCAGAGCTGGCTTTTCACTCACTGTTTTTTTTAAACCATCCCAACCGTCATAAGCCGTCACTACCTCGTACCCATCACTCTGAAATTTCTTTTCATACATACGCGATAGTGTGATGTCGTCTTCAATTAGAAGAATTTTTCCTTTGTTTGGCATAAACGCCTCTCTTTTTAGTATATATTTTTATTTACTGATTTCAAGCAACGGGCAAGCTAAAGTAAAAGCTTGAACCTTTACCTCCAACCGACTCAAACCAAATTTTTCCACCCATCATCTCCAATAATTTCCGTGTAATCCAAAGTCCGAGACCTGTTCCAGTGACTTCGATTGTTTCCGGTGTCTTTACTCGATAAAATTTTTCAAAAAGCCTTTTTTGATCAGGCTCGCTAATACCCACCCCTGTATCTTTGACGCAACAAATTACTTCTTTTTCGTTTCGCTGAACCATAATTCCAACTGAACCTTGTTTAGTATATTTAAGAGCGTTACTGACTAAATTATTTAAAACTTGGCACAAACGCGTCGGATCAGCTTTAACATAAGGAATTGGTTTATCATCAAAAGTCAGAGCCAGTTTTTTTTCATGAGCCTGAGGTTGATATTCCCGGACTGTTTGAGTGATCATCATCGCCAAATCAACTGGTTGTAAACCAATTTTTATCCTCCCTTGCTCAATTCGATCAACGTTAAGTAAATCATCCACTAGATCAGCCAACCTTTGATTGATAATTGTTAATTGTTCAAGCATTTCTTTGGTTTTACCGTTCACTCCCCCTGTGTCACCATCTAAAATCATTGATAAATAACCCTTAATCGCGGTAATCGGGGCGCGAAGTTCATGAGTAGATAAAGAAATAAGTTCTTGTTTCATCTCCTCAAGCTCAATTTCCGAAGTGATATCTCTAAAAACCACAATCGCCCCAATAATCTTATCTTCGACATCACGGATAGCCGCCAATGAAAGATAAACTGGGAAAAAAGTACCTCCCCGTTTGCGCAAAAAATATTCTTTCGAAACAATCGGTTCACCAGTTTTTAAAACTTTGTCCAGAGGAGAATCTTTGGCTTCGACCAGCAGTTTTTCTTTATTAAATAAACCTAAAGTTTCTCTAAAATAATTACCAAAGAGTTCTTCCGTTAAAAAACCAGTGATTTCCTCGCCTGCTTTATTAAAATGAATAACTTTTTGGTTTTGATCAATCGCCAGCACACCATCGCCAATAGAAATCAATAAGGCTTCGTCTTTTTTTCGTTCTTCCTCAATTTGACGATACATAGTTGAAGAATTAACAATAATCGCTGCTTGCGAGGCTAAAATTGAAGCCAGTCTTAAATCGGTCAAATGAAAATTATTTTCTTTTTGAGAAAAAACTTGAATCACCCCTAAAGTTTGCGATTTAACTTTTAAAGGCGCAGCGATAATACTTTTGATCCCATTAATTCTTGCCCTCTTAAGAACAGTAGCTGTTTCTTGGTCAACTTTGTTTGCCAAAATAGGGATGCTTTTGCAAAAGGCTTCTCCCATCACCCCTTCGTCACTGCGCGAACGAAAATCGTTGATCTGACGAGCATTTAAGCCAAAAGCCGGACTTGCGCCATGAAGAAGATGGCTCTTATGATCAAATAAAGCCACCAACCCAATATCTCCATGAAACATTTTCACAATAGAGACTAGGATTGAATAAAGTGTTCCTTCAAAATCAAATAAAGTCGTAATACTTTGAGAAATTTGATTTAAGGCTTCCAACTCATCTAAACGCTTACGATTTTCGCGTAAAAGTTCGGCTGATTGAATTGAAATAATTGCTAAAGCCGCTTGATTAGCAATCACCCCGAAAAAATTAAGATCCGTTTGACTAAATTGCCTCTCTTTGCGCGTAAAAACACTCATTACCCCAATTATTTGATCGTGAACCATCATCGGCATGGCAATTAAGGAATGAAAATTTCCTTCCAAAAGTACTTGGGAAGCCACTTTTTCGACTTTTAAGTCTGTAACCACGGCTGGTTTACGAGTTTTAACTACTCGCCAAGAAATACCACCTTGATCCGAAGGAATGGGGGGCTCTTTTAAAATATCACCTAAACCATGGGCTGCTTTTCTGACTAAAAAATCCCCCTCTAAAATCATTAAAGAACCAGCATCAACTTTTAAAGCCGCCAAAACTTCATCCAATAAAGGACCCCAAAGATTTGGTAAATCTTCAGCCCCAGCGGCAATTTGGGAAATCGAATACAAAGCCTCTAAATTTGATTGTGCTTGATTATTATCCATATTATTCTTGGTATTCTTGAGGTTGATTATCCCTATTTTCTGATAAAGGATAAGCAGGTGGTTGAGTCGGTGGTGAAGACGGCATCGTATTTTGAAATCGCGGGTAATTAGGTGCTTGATTTAAAGGCGCTCTGACCTGTTGACGTTCGTGCTCTAACGCAATCGGATCAATCATCACATCACGAGGCTTGGCCCCATCGGGCGGACCAATCACGCCTTCTTGCTCTAAAATATCTAAGAGTCGAGCGGCCCGAGCGTAGCCAACCCGCAAACGCCGTTGCAAAAGCGAAGCCGAGGCTTTGCCGGCCATCACCACGGTTTCTTTGGCATCATTGTAAAGTTCATCTTCAGCCATTAATTCGCCACCCACGCCGTGACCGGTATTTGGCCGATAGTCAAGAATAGTCTCATCATATTGAGGCGCGCTTTTGGCTTTCAAAAATTCCGTCACTTTAGTTATTTCTTTATCCGTGATCAACACTCCTTGAACCCGTTTTGGCTTACCTAATTCATTACCAATATAAAGCATGTCACCGTGACCCAGTAATTTTTCCGCACCGGACAAATCCAAAATAGTCCGAGAGTCAACTTGAGAGGCGACCGCAAAGGCAATCCTGTTAGTAATATTAGCTTTAATTAATCCCGTAATCACATCAACTGATGGTCTTTGAGTCGCCATCACCAAATGAATACCAGTGGCTCGAGCCATTTGAGCTAAACGGACAATCGCTGCTTCTACTTCGTTGGCTGCTTGAGCCATTAAATCAGCCAATTCATCAATAAAAACGACAATATAAGGAATGCGACCATTAGTGGGGTTAGCATTGTAAGCTTCAATATTGCGCCGATTAGTTTCTTGAAAAAGTCGAAAACGACGATCCATTTCCGCCACCGTCCATTTGAGCGCCGAGATGGTTTTGTCAACATCGTGAACCACCGGCGATAAAAGATGAGGAATACCGTTGTAGTGCGTAAATTCCACCCGTTTCGGATCAACCAAAATCAACCTTAGATCTTGCGGTGAATTCTGGTATAAAAGCGAAATAATCATACTATTAATACAAACCGATTTTCCCGCCCCGGTCGCCCCCGCGATCAAAAGATGAGGCATATTTTTCAAATCAGCAATGTAAGGATTGCCAGCCACATCGCGACCCAAAGGCAAGGTTAAATTTGACTTTTTTCCTTTAAATTCCTCGGACTGCAAAATTTCTTTCATCGAAACCACCGCCCCCACTTTATTTGGTATTTCAATCCCCACTGCCGCTTTACCCGGAATCGGTGCTTCAATTCTAATCGGATGTTGGGCTAAGGCCAGCGACAGATCGTTAGTTCGAGCGGTAATTTGAGTTAACTTGACCGCCGGCGCCGGTTTTAAAGTATATTGCGTCACCGTCGGGCCAACATTGACATCGCCCATCGTCACCTCCACACTAAAATCTTTCAACGCTTTCTGAATAATTTCCACATTTTTGGCAATATTGCCGGGGGTCGCCTTGGAAGCATTGTCCTCTAACAAATCTGACGATGGATATTCCCACGCCACATCGCCGGTTGAAGCTTGAGGATATTTTGCCGGCAGATTTCGGCCTTGTAAGGTCGTAAAAACCGAAGCGCGCGGTTCATTGATTTTAATGCCGCCTTCAGCCCCGCCCGCCCCTAAACGCTGCCACAAAGCGCGAATAGAAGTGTTAAAAGTAATCAAAAGCGAAATAATCGCCAGGGCAAAAACTAAAATCAGCGAAGCGTATGGTCCCAAAAAACTGGCAAAAAGCGAGCGGATACCAGAGCCAATCATGCCACCCAAGGGGCTGATCATGGCCGGCACAAAAATCAAAGAAAGCACGGCGCCGATGACGGAAGTGGGTTTGAGTTGAAAGCGATTGGGCATCAAGAGGACAACACCATAGCCAAGAAAGATAAAAGGCACTAAATAGCCAATTAGTCCCCACCAATCAACCGACCAGCGAATAAAAAAGCGGCCAAACGAGCCAGCTAAATTGAACATCCCTAAAAAGATAATAAAACCTAAAATAATTAAAATAACCGCCACCACATCACGCGTGGTGTCGGGATTCATGGTCCAGTCTAATTCTTCCCAAATAGAAAGCCTCTGGCCCTTTCGACGATATTTTCTTTTGGCCATAAATCCACTCCTTGTATCAGACTAATTTAATTATATTATAGCATTTTAATATACAAAGGTTCAAATCAAAAAATAGATTAAAATTTTCAATTTTTAATTTCTAATTTTCAATAAATGACTTAAATTTATTAATTTACAAATTAAAGACAGCAAACATTTAGACATTGGGTCATTGAAAATTGATTGGAAATTGAGAATTGTAAATTGTAAAATTGCGGTTTTTTGTTCCAAAAAACCGCTTGTTAGGCGGTTTTTTCAGGCTCTAAAGATTCACGATGAAACTCAACCAATTTGCCAGTTTCCGGATCGGTTTGCACTTCAATTACTTCGGCTTTAGCTTCCTGATTGATTTCCCGTGAAATTTCCCCAATATTTTCGGTGTTCATACCTCTCCTTTGTCCGCGGTTAGCGGATTTATCTGATATTAAACTAGTATATCATAAATTTAAGTCCAAGTCAAGAAAAAGGCCCCCTGTAAATTTACAGGGGGCGCAAAAGTTGGAACGAGAGCTCTGTTTTAGAGGGACAAAGCGGGAGCCAGTCTGTTGAAAGCCTGAAAACGGTTGCACACACCTAGCTTTTCATAGGCTCGACTAAGATGGAAATCGACCGTTCGTTTGCTCACATACAAATCATCAGCTACTTCTTGACTACTCTTCCCTTCAAATATCAGGGAAAGTACTTCCCGCTCTCTTTTTGTTAGTTTATTATCTGCTAACACACTTCCTCCTCTTTCAATCAGAATAATCAGACACTTTAGTAGTCTACACTATTTTTGACTTTACGTCAAGCTTTTTTATATTTTAGTCACTAATTACTGGTTTAGCTATTGATCCCAGCATAACTCCTTTCTGCAAAACGGACTACGTCCTGTTATTGCAGAAGCGTCGTCTGCGGGATCTGCGCTTTACTAATATTTAAGGTTATTCGATAAAAAAATTTCATAACTTTTCTATCTTAATTCATCAATAACTGGTTAGACGCTTGACAAACTAAAATTAATATATTATGATATTATAATCCCTTAACAAATTGTGGATAACTCGCGAAAGCAGGTTGTCCAAGCACCTCACAAGGAAGGGATTGGAACAGACTCCCATTCTTACTCTCCGATTTCCGGAAGGTAGGGACGGACTCGAGTCTATAACAAAAAAGCGCAACGAACGGTCAATAATTTAAAGTAAATTTGGGCCGATTTCCGATTGCGCTTTTTTGATACCAAAAAAGCCCCGTTTTAAAGAGCTTTTTTGGATTAACGATAAATATAATTAGACCTCGATAATCACCGGAATGATCATTGGGCGGCGTTCGGTTTCTTTATAGAGAAATTCGCCCATTTCCTGACGAATGGCTTTCTTAATAAAGTCCCAGTTAGCTGGATATTTTTCGTTGTGACGGGTAAACATTCTTTTGACTTCTTGACGTGCTTTGTAAACCAAATCTTCTCGTTCACGCATATAAATAAAACCGCGCGAAATAATATCAGGCGAAGTCACAATCTTACCGTTTTCGTGATCAACCGTCAGAATCACCACAAAAATACCGTCTTTAGCCATTGCCTGGCGGTCACGAAGGACAATATTGCCCACATCACCTACACCTAAGCCATCAACTAAAACATACGAAGCATCGGTCTTTTCGTTGGCAATGCGACCAGTGCCACTTTGAATTTCAAAAATCTGACCATCTTCCAACACCACCGCGTTACCTTCTTTGACGTTTAAAGATTCGGCTAACCGAGTATGCAAAACTAAATGACGATATTCACCATGAATTGGAATAAAATATTCTGGTTTAACTTTTTCAATCACTAACTGCAATTCATCCCGTTTGGCATGCCCTGAAGAGTGAATTCGTTGCGCTTCACTGCCATAAAAGACATCGGCACCTTCTTTAAATAAGTTATTGACGGTATCGGAAATTGTGCGCTCATTACCAGGAATAGCGGAAGCGGAAATCACCACTGTGTCGCCTTTTTTAATTTTAACTTGTTTGTGTTCACCACTGGCCATTCTGACTAAGGCAGAATATTCTTCTCCTTGAGAACCAGTACAAAGAATGATCAATTGATTGTCCGGAATATGCTCGATTCGTCTTAAGTCTACTAAAATCCCTCGCGGCACTTTAAGATAACCTAAATTCATCGCAATATTAATGGCTTTATCCATCGAACGACCGGAAATGGCTACTTTTTTGTGAGTCCGTGCCGCCGAGTTCAAAACACCTTGAATTCGGTCTAAAGACGAAGCAAAAGAAGTGACAATTAGTCGGCCCTTTGCCCGTTTAAAAATCGCTGAAATCGTGTCGTGAACCACACTTTCGGAAACTGGTGTGCCTTTATATTCCACATTAGTAGATTCAAGTAATAAACATTTGACACCTTGTTCTCCCATCTGTGCCAATTTTTCAATTACTTTTTGGGATTCGAGTTTTTGCGGATCTAACTTAAAGTCAGCAATATGGACAACCATCCCTTCCGGGGTATTAATTGCTAACCCAACGTCATCTAAGAAAGTATGAGAAAATGGGATAAATTCAATTTTAAAAACTCCTAATTGAATCTTGTCACCAGCGGTAACTACCCGAATATTTGGTTGTTGACCAAATTCGGTCATTTTCGCTTCAATAAAACCAGCGGTCAGTTTGGTCGCAAAAATTGGCGCTTGCAGTTTCGGCCAAATATAAGGTATAGCTCCAATATGGTCTTCATGACCATGAGTAAAGACAATCCCACGAATTTTGTCTTTTCGTTCCTCTAAATAAGCGATGTTAGGAATGATAAAATCAATCCCGAGCATTTCGCCGCGCGGGAACATGATGCCACAGTCAACAATGATAATATCATCACCGTATTCGTAGATCATCATGTTTTTACCGATTTCACCATTACCACCTAAGGGGATAATGCGTAATCGCGGGGTAAAAGCGCGAAAAACTTTTAAGGGTTTTGTTTGTGGCCCGTTACTGGGCAAAGTTGTAATATTCATTTAATTTCCTTTTTTAATTTTTTCTAATATCTCTGGGATTTGTTTAAAATCTTCTTTCATTTGTTCGGCGAGACTTCTTTGATACAAAGCGGCCGCGGGATGATAAAGAATTAAATAGACCTGGTCAGCTTTTTTATAAGCTTTGCCATGAACCGATGAGATTGATTTAATTTGGGGAAAAAAGACTCTCATCGAGTGACGACCTAAAGTCACAATCAATTTTGGTTTAATGGCTTTAATTTGACCGTATAAATAGTTGCGAACACACTCGTCAACTTCTTCTTCAAGCGGATCTCGGTTATGAGGCGGGCGACATTTAACCACATTGGCAATAAAAACATCTTCTCTTTTAAAATTAATTAGAGAGAGCATTTCTTCTAAAAATTTACCGGCTTCTCCGACAAAGGGTTTACCTTGGGCATCTTCGTTTTGACCGGGCCCTTCACCAATAAAAAGAATCTCAGCCTTGGAATTTCCTTCGCCCGGAACGGCATTTTTTCGCCCTTTTGAAAGAGCGCATTTAGTACATTTGCGAACTTCGATCGCAATTTCGTCTAAAGTCATTGAAATTAAAATTTCCTTCGATTAAAAGAGATCCTGTTTTGATGTTGATTATATCATAACATAATTGTATAAAATTGTCAAATTTCAGATCTCAAATTTCATCAAATCTTTGGCTAAAATAATCTCGCCTCGAAAATGCTTTTGAGCATCTTGTGCGGGATCAAAATTCTTTAGATAAAGTGGCGACATATGAGTTAAAATCAACTTTTCAACATTTTGCTCCTGCGCGATTCTACCTGCTTTTTGGCCAGTCATATGCGTTTTTGGATTAATTTCTTCCGGCCAACCAGCTTCGATAATCGCTAAATTGGCATTTTTGATAGCTTTCTTAAGACCTTCAGATTCGAGAGTATCGCCAGAGTAAGCAAAAATTTTATTTTCAGCCTCCAATCGAAAACAAAGAGCATTTGGCTTATGATCTGTTAAGTAGGAATGGACTGTCCAATGATTAGAACCAATTTCATCTTCAGATAGTTCCTCAACTTCGAGATTAGCAAGCTCGTTCTTACCATATCGAATAATATTTAAAAATGCTCTGATATTTTCAACCGTTCCTTTTGGTCCATAAATTTTAAGCGGTTTCGTTCTGATTGGCCTTAAAAGTGAAACGTCATTTGATAGCGGCGCAGTTGTGTAATGTAAAAGCGCAATTAAATCAGCCACATGATCACCATGCCAATGAGAAATAAATAATGCATCAATTTCGGTAATTCTAATGTCAAGCTTTAAAAGCTGATCAGTTGCTCCTCGTCCAAAATCAAAGCAAATCTTTTCTTTGCCTACCTCCAAAAGATAGGCAGACGAATGCCGCTTCAATTCCGGCTGATAAGTTCCCGAGCCTAAAATAGTTAGTTTCATTTGTTTAGCTTCCTCGATTTTCGCCATTCTTGCTCTAGGCCAAGTTTACTAATCCATAAAGTCAGATATTGCTGATCTAATTTTTTTTGAATATCTACCACTGAGGCGATATCTTCCAACTGTCTAGTTGATTCCGAATTTCGATACCATATAAGCTTTGAAATAATTAAATTTTCGGGGTTAGTAAAATTGACTTTATACCCAATATCTTGTGGGCGAGCTTTCTTAAAACATTCTTTTTCAAATTCATCATCTTTAGTGATAAAAAAATCAACTTTTAGGCCACTTTCTGGGTCAATAATATTAAATTCCCCCCGCCAAGCCAAAGCATCATTGATTTGATTTTCATCAACATAACCTTTCGGAAATATTTCTTGTAATTTTGTGGTAAAATCTCTCACTGTTGGATGCGACATTTTTATTACCATATCAATATCGGCGGTAAAACGAGGTCGGCCATAAATTGAAACAGCAAAACCACCGGTAATATAATAAGGAATTTTTAACCCGTCAAGAACTTTGGCTATTTTTACCAGGTTTTTTAATTCGGGATATTTTTCCATTTTTTAAACTATCCAAATATTTGCCAACACGATAAAAAGCAAAGGTTATTTCCGCCTTTTTTTGCGCCGACATTTTACGATAAATTTGATTTTGTCTTTCCTGTGCCGTGATGGTTTTCATATTTCTACTATACCACAAATCTCATTACTTGGCGTCTTTGATTGAAAGAGAAACTCGGCTATATTTGCGACCTATTTCAACCACCTTAACCTTAATCACTTATCTATAATGTTTTTTAACAGGATGTTCTTCATAAATTTTATACATAAAATGATTTGGATCAGTAGAGATTTTTTTAAGCGCATCAAATTCTATTTTTCTAATTTGATCCATTTCTTCTTCGGAATACATTTGTGCAGGTTTAAAATTATCACTTTCAGGATCAAGCTCTTGATAGTCCTTAGCAAGATTTGATAAAAAAGTCGGGTCAGTTTGAGTCGATATCAGAAAATCAGTTTCCTCTTCATAAATTTTATCGGGTAGTAAAATAATATCCACACCGATCGAGAGAGATTTCAATCCTATAAGTAAAGCCATATTTTTCGCATCTTTGTTGTTAAGACCAAGCACTTTTTGAAAAAGAAAATTTTCTTTTTTTTCATCCTTGTTTTTGAGCATTTCTCGTACTTGCGCTAAAAAAGAATATTGTTTCTTGGTATCAAAAATTGTTGAGGTATTATATTCAAAAAAAGCTTTTTCATCAATAATAAAAATTAAATCTGCATCATTTGGATATTCTTTACCGCGAGCAACACTTCCAGTAATTCCAATCTTTTTAATATTACCTTTTTTGTCAAATTCTTGAGAAATTTCCTTGGCAAAAGCTAAAATATCCTCTCGGCTTTCTAACTCCTGATCTTGGTCAGATAATTCGTTGTCAAATGGCTCCGGGCTAAATTCATGGCTCGATTCCATTTAATCTCCTATATTTAATTTCTATAAAAATTTTATCTTTCTTTGGCGTCTTTGATTGAGAGCGAAACTCGACCGCGTTCTTTGTCTACTTCCATTACTTTAACCTTTACCGTTTGACCAATTTTTAGCACATCTTCAATATTGTTAACCCGTTCATTGGCAATTTGGGAAATATGCACCATGCCATCTTGATTAGGTAAAATTTGCACAATCGCCCCAATTTCATTGCCCCGCATTCGATCTTTAACGATACCAGTGACCGGCCCTTCGTAAATTTCACCCACTTTGGCTTCGCGAGTCGCCCCAGCCACGTAGTCCATCGCTTTTTTGGCCATCGCCGCGTCAGTTGAAGCAATTGTCACGGTACCATCATCTTCAATATCAATACTAATTAATTCTTTACCACCACAATCTTCAATAATCTTACGGATATTTTTACCGCCTGGACCAATGATTTCCCCAATTTTATCTTGAGGAATCGTAATTGATTGAATTCGCGGCGCATAAGCTGAAAGCTCTGCTCGAGGCATCTCAATTACTTTCGCAATTTTCTCTAAAATTTGATCATTAGCTTTGCGAGCGCGCACTAATGCTTCTTCTAAGATCTCAGCTCTCAGACCTTTCAGCTTGGTATCTAACTGAATTGCCGTAATCCCTTTTTTAGTGGCTGTGACTTTGAAATCCATATCGCCAGCAAAATCTTCAATCCCCGCAATATCGGTTAAAACCTTGTATTTTTTACCATCTTCTGCTGTCATTAAGCCCATGGCAATCCCCGCTACTGGTGTTTTAATTGGTACACCCGCATCCATCAAAGCCAGAGTTGAACCACAAGTGGAAGCCATTGAGCTTGAACCATTTGAAGACAAAACTTCAGAAACAACTCGAATGGTATAAGGAAAGTCTTCACGCGATGGCAAAACAGGAAGAAGTGCTCGTTCCGCTAAAGCCCCATGACCAATTTCACGCCGCGAAACCGACCGCATTGGTCGAACTTCACCGGTGGAAAACGGCGGGAAATTATAGTGATGCATATAACGCTTGGTGCCTTCTTCTTCCATTGTTTCAATAATTTGTTCTTCTGAAGGTGGACCTAAAGTCACAATAGATAAAACTTGAGTTTGACCGCGACTAAAAAGACCGGAACCATGCGTCCGTGGCAATAAAGCCACCTCAATCTTAATTTCCCGAATCTCATCAATTTTACGGCCATCAGGACGTATTTCTTTTTCAATCACCGCCTGACGGACTTCTTTTTCCAAAATTTGACCAAAAGCACTGCGAAGATCAATTTGCTTATAATTGCCTTCAAAATTTTCCAAAACTTCTTTTTCAAAAGCACTAATTTGTTCTTCTCTTTTAGCTTTGTCAACTTCATAAACTACTTGGGCTAATTTTTTACCCAGATATTTTTTTACTTCTTTAATAATTTCTGGCTCTTCAATTTTTTCAACTGTTTGCTTATCTTCAGCAATAATTTTTTTCTGAATCTCCAGAGCCGGTTTCATTGCCTCAAGACCAAATTTAATGGCTTCAGCCATGGTTTTTTCATCAACTTCCAAAGCGCCTGCTTCTAACATCAAAACTTTATCATAAGTACCCGCCACGACTAAATCCAAAGTTGATTTTTCAAGTTCACCAAGTGGTGGATTGGCAATAAATTGACCATCAATTTGTCCTACTCTGACAGCCGCGACTGGTCCCTCAAAAGGAGCTGATGATTGCGACAGGGCAGCAGACGCAGCAATAATGGAGATAATATCTGGATCATTTTCGCTGTCAAAAGAAAGAACTGTAATCACTACCTGGACATCATTTTTAAAACCTTTAGGAAACAAAGGTCGAATCGGCCGATCAATTAACCGACAAGTTAAAATCGCCGCTTCCGAAGGACGACCCTCACGTTTGATAAATCGGCTGCCAGAAATTTTGCCGGCGGCATAAAGCCGCTCTTCGTAATCAACCAAAAGAGGGAAAAAATCAATATCTTCGCGAGGTTCTGCCGCCACTACCGCCGTGGCCAATACAACTGTATCGCCATAACGAACCGTCACTGAACCAGATGCTAGTTGGGCTAACTTTCCCTTAGAAATAATTAAATCCCGCCCTCCAAATTTGGTCGTAAAGATTTCCTCTTTCATTTTACCTTTCTAATCGAAGGTGAGAGCGTGTAAAGCAAGTAAGAAGATAAAAATATCTTTCATTTTCTTATCCGCCATACACCCGTCAATCCTTCGAATTTTTAATTTTAAATTTTCAATTTTAATTAAATTTTAAAATTCGAATTTTGAAATTGATTTGAAATTTAGAATTTTAAATTTGAAATTATTTCTTTAGTCCTAAATCTTTAATTAATTTTTCGTAGGATTTTAGATCATTTTTGCGCAAGTAATTTAAAAGTCGGCGACGTTTGCCCACCATAATTAAAAGACCGCGGCGTGAATCAGCGTCCTTCGGAAATTTCTTTAAGTGCTTGGCCAATTCCATTAATCGTTCAGTTAAAAGAACAATTTGAACTTCGGTCGAGCCGGTATCCTTGGCATGAGTTTGGTATTTTTTAATTAAGTCTTTATTCATTATTTTAAGTTTAGCACAGGTTTTATTTTTTTGCAAGATTTTATAAAGCCCCGCCATGGCGGGGCTACTTGTTAAATCCTGACTAAATGAGGAAAATTCTCTCTATACCAATTTATTACTAAATTATCATCATGATATCGCCTCATCAACTCACTGGTAATAAGTTGACGTTTTACCAACTGACTGGAGGTTGGCTCAGTTACTTCACAAATCCGTCTGAGTGTCTCCCAAAGTTGTTCTTCATGCATCGAAGCAAAATGCTCCCAATCGTCTCGAGTTACCAATTTCGTCGACTGAGGATGCCTTAGTCGCATCAGTACTTGCCACATGCCATAAGATCGCTTCAGATACTCTACAGCAAAAACCTCGTGAAACCTTTCACGGTTTTCTTTTCTATCTCTACAAAAATCAGGCGACTCAAGTTGGCAGATTTTTGCCTCCAATACTTCTTCCGGCGCTCTCGCCACAATCGTCCGAATCAAAGTGTTAACTGCCCCGGCAGAATCTTGCCCAGCACTGACCGCGATAAACTGGGCAATGTCCAGCACCAACTCATAATCATCTCTAGAAAATGGTTTGAATCTTCCGCAATTAGCAAAGGTGACACTATCGTTTTCTAAGATCATCTCCGTCAGAATTTTGGCATATTGCTTCAACACCTTTTCAACTCTAGAGGTTATTGCCACTTGCTTTTCGTCTTGACCACACATAGCCAAGACAAGCTCGATTCCAAGCAACAATCTTGGAGCATCAGTTGGACTTTCGCCCAGTTTGTGTTGAAGCTGACCCACGGCGTCGTGGATAAGATCGTCTGTAATACCTGGCACCGTATCAGCCAAATTCAAGAAATGCCTCACTACCCGAGTTGGCTGCTTGAATGCCATCGCGCTAATAACCATTACTTCCGCTACTTTTCGCTCATCCATTATTCTTTCCTCCTATTGGAAAGGTGCTTAAGGCCCTATTGCCTTGAAGTTATTTAATTTATACCAAATAAACCTAAAAAAGTCAACCTGTCTATAGGCTGACCACAACTATTTTGATAAACCATTGATACACCTCCGAGGTGTATCATTTGAGGTTAAGAATTTATTTAATTTAGATCAAGCTTCCCGCTCTTTTTTGTTGATAATCACGAATTTTTGCCAAAATTTCCGATTCTTTTTCGGCCAAATTAGCACCATACATTTGAAAAGCGGCGGCAGCTTCGTGACCACCCCCACCAAACAACTTAGTAATCGCTGAAACATCAACACCGGGTGAAACAGCCCGAAGTGACCCGTGAACACCATCTTGGCGCTCAGTAATGAGCATTGCAAAATCAATATTCGGCGCGGTTTTTAGAAGCTCATCAATAATACCTGTTGTTTCCGCTTCTTCCGCCCCAGTTTCAGTAAAATCATTTCTTTCAATTTTTGACCAAACAAAACGAAACTCTGGTTCGGATTGAACTTTGGCTAAAATCTTACCCCAAAGTTTTAACGTTGATAAAGGTTTGGTCTTAAAAATATGACGGATAATCTCTTGTTGACGACCACCGGCCGCGACTAATTGCGCTGCTACTGTTAAAGACTTAGGAGTAGTATTTACATTCTGAAAACTACCAGTATCGGTAATAATGCCAGTCAGTAAAGCTGTCGCCACATCTTCATTGAGCAAACTTTTTTCTCGTGACAATGATTCAACCAGTGAAACCAAAATTTCCGCCGTGGAAGTGGCGGTTAAATCAACCCAGTTAATTTTACCAAAAAAGTCATTGCCAGCGTGATGATCAATATTAATCACCGGCGTTTCATAAAAAAGCGCGCTTTGGCTGTCATAAAGCGAGCCGAGTCGTTCTAGATCCGGTGAATCCAAGACGATCATTAAATCAAATTTAGGTGAACCGTGAGAAAAAGCGACATCTTTTTCTTCAAAAGTGCCGCCAATGGGAGTAATGACAATATTGAGTTTACTTTCTTGAGGAATATGTTTGTAACCCAAACGATCAATTTGAACTTTAGAAGTATCAATCGTAATAATAAAATCTTTAGCCGAAGAAAAGCTTTTTAAGATTTCACCGATGTTAGGCAAGAATTTTAGTGAAGCCGCAATTTGATCTGGTACTACCGCGGTGACTTCTTTGCCAAGTTGTTTTAAAACTAAAGACAAAGCCAAAAGTGACCCGAGAGCATCACCATCTGGGCTGGTATGAGTCAACAGCAAAATTTTTTTCGCTGCTTTAATTTGTTCGGTTGTTTGTTGTTTCGGTGTTAATTCCATAGCTTTATAGAATAACAAAATAGTTAAGCTCTTGTCAAGGGTAAAGAGTTATGATAAAGTGAAACGGAAATAGTTAATTTAAAATTTCTAATTAGTCATTTACGGAGGTTCCCTTGCCTATTACTAAATCAGCTAAAAAAGCTTATGTTTCATCAGAGCGCAAACGCGCTCATAATGTTGAGTTAGAAAAAAAACTCAAACTTTCTTTGAAAAAAGTAAATAAAGAAAATACTAATGAAACAATTTCTGTCATTGACAAAATGGCCAAACGACACATTATTTCTAAAAATAAAGCTGGACATTTGAAATCAAGTATTGCGAAGAAGTTCGGAACGCCAAAAGCAGAAAAAAAAGTTGCACCTGTCGCCAAAAAAACAGCCGTTAAAAAAACGGCTACCAAAACCAAAACAAGTCCTAAAACTAAAAAATAAACTGTTTTTTTAAAGGAAGGGAATGGATAACAGTTCTAATATTCCACCAAAACTTTCACCTTGGCAAAAAGTTTTTTACGGCACGGGTTGTGTTTATGAATTAACCAAATGGTTAATTGTTTTAATTGTGCTCGGCACTTTAGTTCATTTTTATATTGGCACCCTTTCAATTGTTGATGGCCAAAGTATGGAACCAAATTTTCATTCGGGTGAATATATTATTGCCGATCGCTGGCATTATCTTTTTGGCGCACCACAGCGAGGCGACCCCGTTATTTTAAGGTTTCCCGGTGACCCGGAACATGTCAAATACATTAAAAGAGTCATCGGCCTTCCTGGCGAAAAAGTCACTATTTCTAAAGGCGAAGTTTATATCAACGATCAAAAATTAGCGGAACCGTATCTCCCCCCCGGCACGCTGACTTACCCCAGTATGACTAAACAATTAGGTAAAGAAGATTATTTTTTAATGGGTGATAACCGTCTTAATTCCTCTGATTCCCGCGTTTGGGGGATCTGCCCAAAACGCGATATTATTGGCAAACCTTACTACGTCCTCTGGCCAATCCAGTTTTTAGGGAAAGTAAAAAATTAAGGACTAAGTAATAAGTATGAAATAAATAAGAAGTACAAATTACAAAGTAATTTAAGTACAAAAAATTAGTTAAGAAGATTTAAGAGAGTTTTTGATAATAGTGACTAATATCTTAATAATTTCCTCATTTTCTTTTAGTAGAGATTCTGTTTGATTTGGTGCTATTACTCCAACAGCAACGACCATCTCAATCCATCGATATGTTTCTTTTGCCTCTTTACGGGCAATTTTCATATGATTAATGAAATCTTTTTTCGAAAGTCCTGAACGCGCCTGAACAATATTAGAGTCTATTGATGTCGAGGAGTCAATTAATTGTTTTCCAATAGTCCAAGTAGCAGGATTGCTTGGTAACTTTAAAACCATTTTAATGATTCGTACTGCAAAATCAAATGATCTTTCTTCAATATCTTGATAGTTTTTTATCATTTATTTTTTATTATTTCATTTCGTACTTCGTACTTTTCATTTCGTACTTCGTACTTAATTACTTCGTAATTATTCCACTGTTGGTTCGTGAGAACGAGCTAAATTTTCGGCGACATAACCAATGAAAGGGAAAAATTCGCCAATAAAATTTTCTAAAGTCACTGTTTTTTCACCTGATTCATACCAGGAAGGAGCCGCAAAAGGTTCTTTCAAAAATTTGTGAGCCCAGTCAACTTCCACCCCTAAAACCACCGCGTAGGGCAAATATGCTTCAAATTTACCCTGTAAAACGTCTTTGGCTTGAAGCGATTTTCGACTCGACAAATACTTACGAAAAGCTAACCATTTTTTCAGTTCCGCGGCACCTAAATCTGATCTTGCTGGCATAAAAGGCGAGAGTTTAATGATAAAAAAGGCGGCAATCATCCCACCAACCCAAAAAAGCAAACCAAATTTCGGATCAGCGCCGGTAATGGCTCCGATCGCAAAACCAACTAGAGATAAAAATAACAGCGCTACTCCCATATATTTATAAACTAAATGAACTTTGGCTGGATTGCGGACAAAATAACCTTTTTTGGTGGCAAAGTTATAAACTCCTAAATAAAATTGCGCAATCTTGCGCGAAAAAATATGGCGACCAATCCGCATCTCCACATCACCAAGAGTGCTCTTATAGGCTGGTGTTAAAAATATTTTTGAAAGTAAATCTCTTTCAAAAGGCTCTAAACCAGTAGTTTTTTCAATATCTTTGGCCCGGAGTTTGCCAAAACTAAATTCCCCATTTCCTTTATTGATAATTAAAATAAAACCACGAATAGCCAAATCAACCAAGGTCGC
>JAMCZU010000008.1 GCA_023485405.1 Patescibacteria group bacterium | reverse complement strand
TGACGCTTCTGTAATAACAGGACGGAGTCCGTTTTACAGAAAGGAATTGTGCTGGGGTCAAGAGGTATAGATAGTGAGGGTAAAATTTGGTAAAATATGAGTGGATGGAGAGGTGCGGGAGTGGTTTTGAATATGTAAGAAGTCAAGGTTTTGATTTACTTTTAACTTTTGATGCCGATGGCCAACATAATCAAGATGATATTTGGCCGGTTTTAAAACCATTAGTGCAAAAAAAAGCCGATGCAGTGATTGGTTCACGGCTTAAAAAAACCGATGGTATGCCTTGGTACAGAATAGTTGGCATTTGGGGTCTAAATTTAATTACTTTCTTTTTCTTTTGGGTTTGGACCACTGACTCGCAATCAGGCCTGCGCGCTTTTAACCGCAAAGCCATTGGTTTAATTGACCTTCAAGCGAATAAAATGGAGGTTTCTTCCGAATTTTTTTACGAAATTAATCGAAATAATCTAAAATTACTGGAAGTACCCATCACCAGTATTTATACTAAATACTCTCTGGAGAAAGGACAAAAAAATATTAACGGATTTCGAATAATATCTAAATTAATCTACAGAAGGTTTTTTAGCAAGTAGAATTATGCATATTTTTGGCGGTTTAGCTTTAATTAAAATCATCTTTACCTTGTTTGCTGTTTTTGCTTGGTCGCGAGTTTTAATTAGATTTCGCAGTAAAGATCTAAATTACAAAGAGTTAATTTTTTGGTCGTTTGTTTGGCTATTAATGATTGTCTTGGTTTTTATTCCCGGTAAAACAAATTTTTTGGCCAAAATGCTCGGCATGGATCGCGGTAATGATGCCATGTTCTTCTTGGGAATTGTTGCTCTTTTTTACGCCACTTACCGCCTTTACGTCAAAATCAATGAACAAGAAAAAGAAATCACCAAACTTGTTAGAGCGCTAGCGTTAAAGAATGTTAAAAAGGCTAAAAGAAAATGAAAATACTGCTGATCAGTCACTGGTATCGGCCAATTAAATCACCGGTTAAAAGAATGGTCAGAATTGCCGAATTTTTAGCTAAAAAACATGATGTCACAGTTTTAACTAGCTTACCCTCGTATCCTACCGGTATTTTACCTGAGGAGTATCGTGGCAAATTATGGGTAAAATCTTTTGAAAACAACGTGAGAATTTTTCGTGTTTGGGATTTCCCCACCCCAAATATGGGTTTTATCAAAAGGACAATCAATCATTTAATGTTTGTTTTTTCAAGTTGTATTGCTGTTCTTTTTATGCCAACTTTTAATTTAGTCATTGTCTCATCCCCAAATTTTTTCTCTGGACTAACCGGTCTTTTTGCCCGGCGATTAAGCAGAGGCAAATTTATTTTTGATGTTCGTGATCTTTGGCCCGATTCTGCTTTTGAGCTTGGTTATAAAAGCAAGAACTCTATTAAAAAAATTCTTAAATTTTTGGAAAAATATTACTACCTTCGGGCCGACAAAATCTTTTGTGCCACCGAAGAAATTCGCAAAACAATTATTGAGATGGGAATAGCTCAAGACAAAGTTGTCACCCTACTTAACACCGTTGATACTAATATTTTTAAGCCAATAAAAATAAATCGTCAAAAACTTGGTCTTTCTTCTCAAGATTTTCTAATTATTTACGTTGGATCACTGACTCAAGTGCAGAATCTTAAAACCGTCATTGAGGCCGCGGCCATTTTAAAAAAATACCCAAAAATAAAGATATTAATGGTCGGTGAAGGCGAAGATAAAGGAAATTTAATTACCGCGGCTAAAGAGGCAAACCTTAAAAATATGTCTTTTATCAACAGCCAACCAACGGAAAAAATCGTTGAGCTTATTAATGCGGCTAATTTAGGCCTAATTTCACTTTCCAAAAATAAATTCTTTTCTGATAATGCCCTACCCACCAAAACATCGGAATATCTTGGTTGTGGCAAACCAATCGTCGCCTGCGCCGGTAAAAACTTAAAAAGTTTAATTGAAAAAAACCAAGTCGGGATTGTGGTTAGTCCTGGTGATAGCCAAAGTTTAGCTAGGGCAATTTTAGAACTCTACCAAAATAAAGCCAAACTAAAAAAATATTCCCAAAATGCTCGGCAGTTAGCGATTAAACAATTTTCAGATCAAAATTTCTATCAAGTTTTGGACGACAACCTTTTAGAGACTAAAAATACCATCCATGGGAAAGGATAGGCTACTTTTTCGACTTGGAAATATTTTGAAAGTAAATTTTTAAAACTAACGCTGGTCCAATTATTAATATGACCGGGCGTATTACCAAGTGATGATAAATATGCCAATCTTAAAACATTAGCCATTCGAAAAAACGGTTCGCAGGGTACCGAAATAATCGCATAATGGCTAGTTACCTTCTTAATTTCCGCCAAAGCTTTTTGGGGGTTGTCTAAATGCTCTAAGACTTCTGTACATAAAGCTAATGATGTGAAATTTTCTTGATATGGAATTTTATAAATTGAACCTTCAATAATTTTAGCACGGGGAACATTTTTCCGAGCAAGTTTTACGGAATTTTTATCAAAATCAAAACCAGTAATCTCAACATTTTTCAGATTTTGAGCAATAGAATGCAAAACAACACCCTCGCCGCAACCACAATCTAAAAGTTTTTTTACCTTTGTCTCCTTAATTAACTCAACGATCGCCGACAGAAATCGCTCATTGGCATATTTCACAATCGGATTTTTAGAAATAAATTTTCGTTGGGTTTCAATTTTATATGCCATATCCTTATTCCTTTTAGTGATGATCATTATAAAAATTATCAGCCATTGTTTTAAAATAATCATCTCCGGTCATTTTGTAAAGCATTTTAAGCTGAGCAATATGAGTTTTATGGTAGCTTTCACTTCGTCGTTTATATTTTAAGTCATAAAAACTTATGTTACCTGGACTGCGAAATTCCGGTAAATAGTGTCTTAAAGTAGCTAAGCTTTTCTCTAAAACTTCTTTACTTGCTGGATCTTTATTTAATAAATAATAGTCATAGACGCCATAAAGACCGAAAATATAACCATTCAGGACCTGAACCGGATCTTCTCCTTTACCAGCATATTCTTCAATCCAGTAGAAACCATTATCATCAACAAAAACTGTCCACGGTTGATTTTCTCCTCGAGGATAAAGAAAACTCTGAAAAGTCTTTTTAGCTGCCTCTTGATATTCTTTCTTGCCAGTGACTTTATACAACCTGGTAAAAAGAGATAGGGCTTCGCCTTGAGCCATCCCTGAATACCAAGGCGCCTTAATCATTGTATTTTTATTTCCATGAATAGCAAAATCGAATTCGTAAGGAAAATAAAAAGCGTCTTTTGATTCTACTTTTTTTTCTAATAATTTTTGAGCATGTAATTCTGAACGATTCAGATATTCTTGATTGCTGGTTTTATTAAAACTATCTAAAAACTGCAATCCCATTTGAGCCACTTCTACCGGATGGTAATATTGTTGACCGTAAAGAATAACACCTTTTTCATCGGTTGGATAATCTGGTTTTAACGGCGCTAAATCATTAAATGTAAATGGCATATCTTTTGTATCTAAAGGAATAATATTAAATTCATCGTGATGAGCAGACGTGCTTTTTAAAGGTGTAAATTTACCAGTGACTAAAAAAATTATGCCAAAAAAAATTATGCCAGATATTAATATTTTTGTGATTTTATTTTTTAATTTCAAGGAAGATACTTAAAAACAATAAAATCTCCCTCTTTCTGATAGGAAGTCTTTTTTGTCTTTACCTCATATTTATAATCATTTTCAAAAACTTTTTGGAAATGAGACGAATTTACAAATAAATCACTTTCAGCTGATTTTAAAGTTACAATATAATCAATTGAGTTCACTTTGATAAATTGTAAACGCTCTTCATCTGTCATTGTAGGATCATAAATTGTTTTTGAGGCCGTAAAATCAGTCACACCATAAGGGTATTCAAAAACATAGGCTTTAGTGTAAAGAAGGGCAATTTGAGAAACATTCACATTAGAAAACGCTAAAATTGATTCCGGAGGAAGATTACCCAAAAATGTCACTGTTTGTTGCCCCCCAATTCTTCCAACGTCGCCAAAATAAGGAATTTCTCGATCTGATAATAACGAGTTATTTAAGCTATTCGTTATTGTTTTTTGAAAGACTGGCCAATATGGTAGCGAAAGAATCAGAAAAAGCAAAAAAGTAAAAAAAGTAAAACTAAATTTATTTTTTGGTTCAGTAATAATTAATTCTTTCTTATAATAAAAGTGAATTAAGATAAAGAATATTAAAGTTATAGCAACGATAGCTACAACAATCGGTTCAAAAAACTCATAAAAAAACAAATTTTTGGGATTAAAAATAGTTTCATCAACAAAAATATTTAAAGAATTATTAAAAAATATCACCGAAACCAATGTTAGGACTGCCAAAAAAGTATATAACAAATATTGCAATAATTTTGGTAGTTTTGCTAAAACTAAACTTAAAATTAAGATGATCGTCAGAAAAATTACTCCTAAAAAAACAAATCCCGGGATATCGGTAATGGCTCGGATGGTAAAAATTTCACCAAGGTATTTAAGAAAAAATGTTCTTAAACCAAATATTTGCCAACTAACTAAAAGAAGAGCGATGGGGATAGAAATAAGAAAAATTAATTGACGTTTACTTTTTATTAATATTGCCAAAATCGGCAATGAGCATACCGTATAAAGATAAATTATATTTGCATCATGATATGATTTATTGACAAAATTATCGCCCGTGTAAGCGGCGGCATTATAAAGAAAGAAATGGTAGACATTCACTCCTTGAAAAATTAACAAATACGGTAAAGTCAAACCGCCAATAGTCAAAATTAACCAGCCTAGTTTTTTAATAATTAATTTATCCTTAGAGATAATCAAAAATAGAACCAAAAAGACCAATAATACCAAAAAATAATCAACCAATTGGGTAAAATGAATCAATCCCATAAAAATAGCTAAACCCGATACAAGCAAAGCCCGAGGAAAAATTTTATCGCTTTTGCTAAATAAATATTCGACGGTTAGCCCCAATACTAATGGCAAAAGAAGTAGCCGATCAAAACTATCAGGCGCTCTTAAGGGTATAAGTGCATAAAAAATACCACTAAATAGAAAGACCAAAAAAGTTAAATATAGTGTCAAAACAAAGAAGCGCTCTTTAAAGATAATTTTTAAAAAAGCAAAGACAACCATAAATGTGATAATCGCCATGGGGAAAAGAATTTGAGTATAAGCCGTAAAAATATTAATGCTCAAAATTTTTGAGATTTCTCCCACAAAAATATGCCAAATAGGGAAAGAATAAACAAGATTTAAGCTAGTTGTTTTGGTGACCCATAAATGATGAGGATTTAAATTATCAGCCGAGACAACTTTTTGAAGCAGAGCCAAATGGAACATCCCGTCACCAATGATTTTATCTATTTGAGCATTGATAGACGCTAACCCTACTACCGTGCCTCCCAAAGCTAATAAAATTAAAAACCAATCACTAAAAGAGTAACTCTTTAAACCTTCAAAATTTAATGGCCATGTTTTTTTAAAATCAAAAAAACAAGCAAGTGCAAGTAAAATGAGACCCAAAATTAAAATAATCCAGATAACTTGCAATAAACTTAAACCTAAAACTATACCTAAAAGATTAATTAAAAAATAAAAGCTAAAACCAAAACTAATCACGTAAAGCATTTTTACGGCCAAAGACTCGGCTTCAATTTTACTCAATCGCCAAAGAAAAATTCCCGGGACGAGAAGAAAAGTTAATGTCACTAAAGTAATACCCAAACCAGTAGTATTAAATTGAGTAAATTTCAGAAGACCAAGAAGAAGAACAGTCCATAAAGCTAAACTTAAATATAAATAAATGGCTTTTATTTTCATTTTATTATTTTATAAATCTCTGTTTTACCTGAATAAATTTTCTGATAAATTTCTGGATGTGCCCTAAAATGAGCATTTTCTAAAGAAGGATTAGCTAAATAAATATAGTCTATCGCCCATTTTGGATCAGTTACTATTTCTGCCTTACTTTTGTCTGGGGTGGTGGCGTTAAAAACCCATTTAAACTTATTTTCATAGGCTGAACCAACATTATAAGCCAAATAATTACCAGTCAATACCGCCAATCCTTTTGAAGCTGTGGCATCAGCCAAAATGACTGATTTACTTGGTAGACCACTGGCAAATTCAAGCGCTTTTTGATCATTACTTACCAATTGCAAAAAATAATTTTGACCAGTTTTTGACGAGGCTGAAGTTACAATATTAGCAGCATTCACAAAAGATGGCGAAATAAGAATGTAAGCTAAAATCAACATCAATAAAAATGTTGAAAAATGACTTTGGAAATCAAGATTTTCCGGGAAATGATAATAATATTTTATTAAAATAAAGATTAATCCTAATAATAAACCAAAAATTAAAAACCAAAACCAATGATTATTAAAAAAAGCATCTGTTGGTTTAGCGTAAAAAATTAAATAAGTAAAATTAGAAACTTTGTGACTTATAACTTCAATTATTGTTACTGCTAAGACAGTCGCTGCCAGGACAACTGTTACCACCGCACGTTCTGTCGCTTTAAATTTTCGAATCTCATAATCAATTAATAGTAAGAATAATCCCAAAATTAAAGCAAAAACAAAAAAATACAAAGCGGTATTAGCTAAAAGTCTGTCGGTAAAAACAACACTTAAATATTTACTCGCAATAATTCGAATTGGGGTAAAATAAATTAGCGGTGCTAAAAGCATACCAACAATAACAAATAAAATTCTTTTTGATTTTAGAAAAACCAAAGTAATTGGTAACAAAAAATAACCGTACTTATAAGTTAGACCGAATTTAACAAAACTGGGCGCTGCAACAACATTATCAGCAGCCCGATTAAATTCTATAAGGGTAGAAACGACTGCTCTTGAACGCAGTTCTAGGGCCACTACCGCCAAAATTAAAACTGATAAAGCACAAAGTAAAACTTGACCTGTTTTTTTAAGAGTTTCTTTGTATTCTCTGTCTTTAAAATAGAAAACCAGATAAAAAAGGCCGAAGAAGATCAAGGTGGCTAAAAGATAAAAATAATGAGGACCATGTAAAATAAGCAGTATAAAAGAAATTAAAGCCATTAAAATTAAATTTCTTTTTTGAGTCTTCTCGAATATAAACTGAAAACTTAAACCCAAGGCTAAAGGCAAAAGCAAAAGCTGTCCTAAAGTATCTGGCACACCTAGTCTAGTAAACAAATATCCCGGACCATTATAGACTACAAAAATCATCATCATTAAAAGAGCCAAAATGATCCACCCTTTTCTTTGAAAAATAATTTTGGCCAAAAAATACCAAGATAAAAATACCAAGACAGTTAAAACATATAAAATATTATGCCAAGTAGTGAAAACATTTGCTACCAATATTCGGCTTAGAAACGCTAAAAAGATATGCCAGACGGGCGTTAAATAGGCCAGATTAATCACGGATGTTTTAGTTAGGGCCAAACCTCTGATTGACAAAGAATCGCCGTCTAAAGCCTTACGGACGATCGAAAGATGCAAATATGGATCACCATTTAAATTTGGTCCTTGCAAACCAACCACATACAAAATAAAAATACCAACCAGTAAAGGCAAAAGGTAATAAATGTTCTCAATTTGATAGATTTTTCGATAATCAAAAATCTTCTCATTC
>JAMCZU010000004.1 GCA_023485405.1 Patescibacteria group bacterium | reverse complement strand
ATTTGTTGATGTTGAAATTTTTTAGAGAGCACCGCGGCTATTTTTAAGATTTCTTTAGCTTCGTTGGAAAATTCACGTTCGGCTAGTTTTTTTCTGGTATTATTTAAAGAAATAATTAAACGAATTTGATCCAAAGAAATCATATGTTCTTGCAGGATAGAATGAGCTAGTGTCCCAGGAGTAATTGCTAATGCTAAAAGAATATGCTCTGAACCTAAGTTAGTATTGAGATTTTGAGCAATTTTTTGGGCTGAAATAAGAATTTTCCGGGTATGTTCTGAAAATTTTTTGAAGACCTGACTGCCGTCAGGCAAGTTTTCTTCAGGTTCTTTCATTGTTATTTTTTATCCTTGGTTTTAGTTTTAGCTTTAGCTTTGGTTGATTTCTTTTTTGGTTTTTCGATTTTTTCTTCTTTAGGTGTTTCTTCACTGACAATTTCGGTTGAAACTTCTTCCTCTGATTTGTCTTCTTTGTCTTCTTTGCCTTTTTTAGGTACTACTTTTTCAATGTTAATACTGCGTCCATTTAGCTTAGAGGCTAAGCGGACATTTTGGCCACCTTTACCAATGGCCAATGAAAGCTGGTCTTCGGCTACTTCAACAGTGGCTTTTTGCTCTTTTTTGTCGAGTGTAACTTTTTCAACTTTAGCTGGAGAAAGAGCATTAATAATATACTTCGTTTCGTTTTCGTCATACAAAATGATATCAATCTTTTCATCACCAATTTCCGCTAGAACGGCTTGGATTCGAGTGCCGCGTTGGCCGACACAGGAACCAATTGGGTCTAGACCTTCTTCAGTGGTATAAACGGCCACTTTTGAACGAGAACCAGCCTCCCGAGCTACATCTTTAATCACCACTGTGCCGGCGGAAATTTCGGGTACTTCCAACTCGAAAAGACCACGAATAAGATTAGGATGAGCGCGAGAAACCAAAACTTGCGGGCCGCGACCAGTTTCTTCAACGCCTAAAACATAAAATTTCAATCGTTGACCGGAATAATATTTCTCTTGAGGGATTTGTTCAGAAGAAAGCATTAGCCCGTTTAATTTTCCTAAATCAATGACGACCGTTGAACCTTCGATTTGCTGAACCGTGCCGTTGATAATTTGATTTTCTTTTTCTTTAAATTCTTTATAAAGCATCTCGCGTTCTGCTTCTCTGATTCGTTGAATAATGACTTGTTTGGCAGTCTGGGCGGCAATCCGACCAAATTCACTGTGAGGAGTAAGTTCAATTTCAACCTGATCTTCAAGTTTGGCGCCTTTTTTGATTTTCTTAGCTTCGGCCAATGTTTTTTGATTTTGGTCATCTTCAACCTCTTCAACCACATCAAAAACTTGCCAAACTTTAATTGCACCCGATTCAGGGTCGAATTTGGCTTTAATATTTTGAGAAGGCTTGCCGTAATCTTTACGATAAGCGGCCGCGACCGCGGCTTCGATTGTTTCCAAAACAGTGTCTTTAGAAAGACTTTTTTCATCGCAAATTTGATTAATGGCGGCCATAAATGGTGAGATAGACATAGTAATGCTCCTTTCGATGTAAACTTCACTTTACATTGTAAATGTTTGAATTTTGTTTGTCAAATGGGTATTAAAAAAGGTAAGTTTAATAACTTACCATCTCCACCTACTATTATATATATTTATGACTAAAAAGTCAAGAATTTAAAAAATTCGCCAGTCCGATATGGATTAGCGAAAATAGCAAAATGTAATGGATGTGAGGTTATTTTCTCGGCTTTTCGTTTAGAACAATAACCTCGTGGGCTGCTCTTCGGCAGGATGGGCACTCGATAATATGTTGTTGCTGACGATTTGTCAGGGTTGATTCGGATCGAGTATTAGTGGGCGGCACGAAATGGTCACGACTTAGTTTTCTTTGTATCTCTTCCGTTAAAATCAATGCGTTTGCCTCCTTTATTCCTTGATATCTTCCACAACCACCATTTCACCGGTGTTGAGACATTGTTCTATCGGAGACATCTGTCTTTCAACAAAGCCGGGCATTCGCCAAAAGCCAGCTCGATCGGCAAGAGTATCAGCACAATTCCAACGAAGACAGCCAACATATGTCTTGTATCCGTCTTTTTCAGAGTAAAGACGGGAACCATCTTTGGGCTGAAAATCCTTCTGACTTGTCTCATAAAGAGTAATTGGGTTATCTGGCCAAATGGTCTGGCCGCACCAAGCACAACGAATGATTGCCGATTCGAGGCAGGAGAGACAGAAATCTGGCCGATTTTCAGTTAACAGCAGCGTTATTTCCCGTCGATCATCCTTCGGACCAATTTCTTCTCGAAGTTTTGTTTTATGACCACACCTGGCTAAATAAGTTACAGAAAGAGATGCAACCAACGTTTCTTTGGGACAAGTTGATACTCCGTGCCACCGACTCCTGAATTTCTTTAAAAGCAGCTTAAACTTTGACATATCTGAACCCCCTTTGCTTTTCTTTGCGGAAATAATATAGTAACAGAATTACCTGTTTAGATCAAGACCGAAAGATGACTCGGATAGGAAAAACAATGACAGCTTTGAAAATTCGACCAATTCGTTTAGGTTGATGAACCAAACGATAAAGCCATTCAAGACCTAAATTTCGAAGCCACTTGGGGGCGCGTGGCACTGCGCCGGAAATATAATCAAAAGTGCCACCAACTCCCATCGCTACCTTCGGTAAATCCGAAATCTGAAATCCGAAATCCGAATAATTATTTTTTAAATTATAAATAAACTTGTCTTGTTTTGGTGCACCGAAAGCTACCAGTAAAATATCGGGTTTAGCTTTTTTTATATTATCTAAAGTTTTTGGATCTTCAGGTGTGCCAGCATAACAACCGGCGATTTTTAGATTTGGATATAACATTTTCATTCTTTTAGCGGCTTTTTCAGCCACGCCAGTGGCCGCACCTAGAAAATAAATACTATAGTTTTTGTAAGCAGAAAGTTTCGTTAATTCCCAGGTTAAATCCACTCCTGTTAAACGCTCCCCTATTTTTTGGCCAGAAAGCCAGCCACCGAATTTCAAGCCGACACCATCGGGAACACTCAAGTCAGCTTGATTTAAAATTGCTTTAAATTCCGAGTCACGTTGTGCTGCCAAAATAAATTCAGGATTGACGGTGGCAATTTGATGAAGTTTTTTTCCTTCCAAAAAAAGAGTGATTTTAGCCATCACTTCTGGAAAGGTTAAGTTATCAATTTTAACGTCTAAAATTTTGGCCATCTATTTCATTCATATTTTAGTCTTTTTCCCTTGACAAGACAAGATTTTTGAAAGATAATAGGTAAGTTCGAATAGCATTAGGGTTATTTGAACGCAATTTTTTCAAGGAGGAACAGAGATGGTAGAATGTGCTGAACGGGTATACATTGTAAGTTACAACAAAAAAGCCTCAAGGTTAACGGTCGGTTTTAATGGTAGCAGAAGTGCTATCAGTGAAGCACTCTGTGATGCAGCCGAAGGTATTAAAGAGTTGCATCTCGATGGTGGAGAGATCATTAAGCTTGATGGCTCAATTCCGGCACCCATCGCTTTGCTCTTGGGTCACGAGTTGGGCCAGAAGTACACCGTAGCGGTCTACGATCCATCGAACGGCCTGTATCTGGTGGCTGTCAGCCACAACCCAAGTTATCTTCTGGGAACTCATGTAGAATAACCCAGAACTAACCTTATCGAAAAGCCCTTTTGGCCGGTGCCGGGAGGGCTTTTTTAAAAGCTATTTTCTTTTTCGATTTGGGCGCTGGTAAGACCATTAGTGTTAAACCAAGTAGTGACCATTATTTTACCGTTTCCTTGAGAACAAGTAAGTTGAGTGGCTTTTTGATCTGTGGCATCGTTTTTTTTGATTTCTTTTTTGGAACAAGTGGCATTCTTATAGCGATTTAAGAGATCTTGAGAGTAAATACTAATTACACCATCAGGCGAGTCTTGAGTTTCAAAAATGATTTTTTGGGCTAAATCGTTTTTTAAGATCTCAATTTTATTACTATCAACACCAGGATAAATAATCGTGCCAATGGCTTGTTCTTTTTCACCATTAAGGTTACTAGTCACAATTGGGGTATCATTTTTCACGGTTGTGGGAATAAAATTAATACCGTTATAAGCAAAACGCCAAATGCTCATCGCTACCGTGATAATCACCAAGATAGTTAAAATTATGAGCAACCATTTTGTTGTTGAGTTCACTTTATTTTTCATTTCCCCTCCCGGGTAGTAGAACTTCGACACATTTTTTGAAAAAATGCGATAAGCATTGTCGAAGTTTCACTACCCGGCTCCTTAATCTTAGTTTAGCATAAAATTTAAAGACTTTCCAAAATATCAAGCGTTTGACGCGCCGTCTTTTCCCAAGAATATAAGGATGCACGGACTAATCCTTTGGAGATTAAAGCTTTTTGGAGACCCGTGTTATTGATTACTTTACTTAAGGCGACAGCCATTTCAAACGGTTTTTGAGGATCAACTAAAATCGCGGCTTTGCTGGTGATTTCCGGAATCGAGGTTCGATTAGAAGCGACCACTGGCACGCCCGAAGCCATTGCTTCTAAAAGCGGCAAACCGAAACCTTCAAAAAAACTGGCGAAAAATAAAATAGAGGCATTTTTAAGATATTTAATATAAGTTGCTTGATCAACATAACCAAGCTGAATGACATCTTTTCTGATTTCGGGTGATAATGATTGGATGATTTTTTCGATTTTGTTATAACCAAAACCTGGCCGACCGGCCAAAATAAATTGATGTTTGACTTTTTTTTCTTTGCGCAAAATAGCGTAAGCCTTAATCATACCAACGATATTTTTTTTCTCTTCCAAACGGCCAATATATAAAAGGTATGGTTTTTCGGCAGTTTTGACCTTTAAAGGTCGGTAGGTTTCTTTGTCGTAGCCTAACGGTACAATGCTGATTTTTTGTGGATCAATGGTATAAAATTTCAAGATATCAATTTTAACAAATTCCGAATCAACCAAAATATGACAAGCGTTTTTGATTGAATGATTGGCTGCCCAGTTGTGGTATAAAAGATCAACCGACGAATAAAGTTCGGGATAATGCTTAAACCCTAAATCATGAATGGTGACCACCGATTTTTTGGGAAATTTAAGGGGTAAAGTGTGGGCAGGAACAAAAAGAATATCAGGTTTATGACGAATCATCTCACGGGTAAGGCGCACTTGTGTCCAAAATTTGCCGAAAGGTAAAACTTTTATTTGGAAATTTTTGCCTAAATTTGGTAATTTATCCCCGATTGTTTGTGGGGTGTATAGAATATAATGATTTTTTTGATCAAGTACTGATAAAGCTTTAATAATTTCGGTTGAATAAACTTCGGTGCCGGTTTGATAAGTTTTTGCTGTTTTTGAAGCGTCAATCCCAATAGTCATATAGTACTCCAATTCAAAATTCAAAAATCAAAATGCAAAATTAATGTGTCGCTTCGCGACGACTATTATTAATATTGATTTTTAATTACTTTAACCATAATACAGACTTTTTAAAGCTTTCCAAATGTTCAATGGCCATCCCGGTACCTTTAGCCACACAAAGCATTGGATCTTCGGCCGTCTGGCATGGCACACCGATGACTTTAGTAAAAAGGGTGTCAATGCCAGATAAAAGTGCTCCCCCACCGGTCATAACGACCCCTTTGTCCATAATATCAGAAGCTAGCTCTGGTGGTGTTTGTTGCAGGACAGATTTGACCGCCGCAATAATTTCGTTTAATGGTTCTCTTAGCGCTCCTGTCATATCGGAAGAAGAAATAATCACACTTTCGGGCAGACCAGTGATCGCGTTGCATCCAGAAACTTCCATGGTTAATTCTTTTTTTAAGGGTAAAGCTGAACCAATTTTATTCTTAATCATCTCAGCCGTGACCTCGCCAATGACTAGATTATATTTTTTCCGTACTTGGTTAGCAATGGCTTCATCGAAACGATTACCACCGACTCGAACCGAAGAAGAAGCAATAATATCACCTAAAGCAATCACCGCCACTTCCGATGTGCCACCGCCAATATCAATAATCATATTACCCGATGGCGAGGCAATCGGAATACCGGCGCCAAGGGCTGCCGCCACTGGTTCTTTAATTAAATAAACTCCCTTAGCCCCAGCCTGCGTTGCGGCATCACTCACCGCCCGACGTTCAGTGGAAGTGGCTCCAGCGGGTACAGAAATCATCACTTCTGGCCTAAAAAGTCGCACCCGACCGCTTAACCGATTAATATAATACCGAAGCATTGATTTAGTAATCCCAAAATTAGCAATGACCCCATCTTTTAAGGGATGAGCGGCAATAATGCTATCTGGGGTGCGACCAAGCATTTCTTTAGCTTCTTGGCCAATCGCCATAATTTTATTTTGAGAAACTTCCAAGGCAACAACCGATGGTTCATTGACGACAATCCCCTTTTCAGGGATATAGAGCAAAATATTGGTTGTTCCAAGATCAATCCCGATACGTTTTAGAATCATTGAACCCTTTTAATCTTAGCCCCAATTGTTTTAAGTCTTTCCTCGATTTTTTCATATCCTCGATCAATATTTTCGGCGTGATAAATTTCGGTGGTGCCTTCAGCAATTAGCCCGGCCACAAGAAGTGTTGCCCCGGCACGCAAATCTAAACTTTCGATTCGGCGGCCATGCAATTTAGTTGGGCCATAAATTATAGCATGACGGTTATCAATAAAGTCAACTTTTGCTCCCATTTGAACTAATTCTTTTAGATATCCCAACCGATTTTCAAACAATTTCTCATAAATACTGCTTTGACCATTGGCTTGCGTTAAAACTAATCCCATTGGTGCCTGCATATCAGTTGAAAATCCTGGATGAATATCTGTTTCTAATTTGACTGGTTTTAAATCATTAATTCTAGTAATCTGAATATAATCTGAACCAGTATTAAAATCAACGCCAATCTTTTTAATAATATCTAGAAATGGGTACATCTCGTCGGGTCTACAATTAGTAATTTTAAGTAAACTTTTATTTACGATCGCCATACAAACAAAAGTACAAGTTTCAAAAGGATCAGGCATACATTGGTATCTTGTACCAACTAAATTATCCACTGGCTTAATTTTAATTGTCCGGCTGCCAGCACCAGTAATTTTAGCACCGGCAGAATTTAAAAAATTTACTAAATCACTGATTTGTGGTTCAGTGGCGGCATTGATGATGACAGTTTCTTTGTCACCAAGCACTTGTGACATAATAATATTTTCCGTCGCGGTCACAGATGCTTCTGTCAAATTGACTGTTCCACCAATATTTTGTTCAAGATCAACCTTAAATAAATTATCGGCGCAATGGACTTTAGCGCCGATAACCTTAAAGGCATCAAGATGCGCATCAATTGGTCTGGCGCCAATGGCACATCCGCCTGGTTTCGGAAATTGGATATGCTTAAAACGTGCAAGATATGGACCAACTAAAACAATCGAGCCACGCATTTTAGTCACTAATTGAGGGTCAGGATCAGTATCTATTAAATTGGTTGTATCAATATTTAAAGTGTGGCCATTACGAGTAATTTCGGCGCCATTTTGTTTTAAAATATCAATAATTACTTGAACATCTAAAATATCGGGGACATTTTCCAAAATTACCTTATCTTTTATCAAAACCGAGGCGGCGATCATTTTCATCGCCGCATTCTTTGCGCCCAAGACTTTAATCTCCCCCTCTAATTTTTGTTGACCCTCAATTATAAATTTTGCCATACTATATAAAATTA
>JAMCZU010000014.1 GCA_023485405.1 Patescibacteria group bacterium | reverse complement strand
GCAAGATGCTGATGCGAAATACGAAAACGATAATAAAATTAAGTTAGAAACTTCTTACACAATGGATTATTTGACAATTAAAAAATTCAAAACAGGTGCATAATTTTTAAAAATGAATAAGAAATATTGGCAAAATCAAAAAAACGGGTTTGCTTTAATTTATACCTTACTTTTTATTACATTGCTTTTAACCGCTGCTTCGGCTACTTGGCTAACAGGATTGGCTGATCTTCGCCTGTCACAGCGTTCAAGCTATTCGGTCCAATCTTCCGAACTGGCAAAATCAGCGGTAGATATGGGGTGGAGTGAATATAAAATCAAGATTGATAATAAAGTAACTTATACTGATAGTGAAATAACTTTCCCTTCTACTAATGCATGTCTTACTACAAATAGAGCAGTCCATAGAATTGATTTAAGTACCAATCCTCCTACTTCGTCAGACACCACACTAAACTTTGCAAATAATCCTAGTATAATTAAAACATCGGCAGGAGTTTATGATTATAATGTTTGCACTATCTCTGGAGTGACTAAAATTTTAGGTATTGGATATTATAAAGGTAGCAAAATTACTTTAGAGGGACAAGTTACTCATAACCACGGTGGTGCTGCGAACTTACCAGTCGGGTGTAATAATAGTGATCCGCTAAATCTTTGTACTGGTCTAGACCATTCTGATGATTATTTAACAATTTCCCAAACAGGACCGTCACAATGAAGAAATTAAAATCTAAAAATCTAAAGGGTTTTACTCTCATTGAAATTTTGCTGGCTACCAGTATCTTAGTGATGGTTGGAGTGGCGGCTATTGGGGTGGAAAGAAATTTTATGGCATCAGCCGGCGTTAATAAACATAAACTTCAAGCGACCGCCTTGGCTCAAGAGGGGATAAATGCTGTTCGAGCCGCTTATAATACAAAATTACTAAATAATGATACTAGCGGATTGGCCGCAGGGACATATATAATAAATGCCGATGATAGTCTTAGTCCTGGTACAAATCAGACAATACAGCAAAATAATGTCAATTTCACCCGAACAATTACGGTGCCATAAAAGAGGTAAAAAATGAAAGAAATAAAGAAAAAATTTCATCCTGTTCAAATTGTTATTTTGATTTTATTGGTTGTTTTTGGGATTTTTGCTGGTAACATTTTGCCACGACTTAAAAATGCTAAAGCGGCAACTTGTAATTTACCGGCGGATGGTAATGGTTGCGACAACCAAGATGCGGTGATTGATGGTGGTACGGTTATGATCTCTGGTTCACATTCCTTTAGTAGTTTGCGTATTAAAAATAATGGTGTTTTAACTCACGACACCTTTATTTCTAGTGATAATCCTACTACAAGTAGTAAAAAAGTCGATTTGGTTGTTAGTGGTAGTATAACACTAGAAACTGGTGGAAGTATTAATGTTGATGGAAAAGGTTATTTAGGTGGTGATCCTGGTAAAGATGGCTCTGGTCCCAGCGCTGGTAAAGGTGGTGAGTTTAATTGGATGGGATCGGGCGCGGCTAAAGGTGGTGAAGGTGGTGGTGGTAGCTTCCGTGGTTATGGTGGCGATGCAACAGATAGTGCTGGTAGCGTTTATATAAAAGGTGTTGGCGGACCGACATTATATAGCCAAACAAATCCTTTGCAAGTAGGTTCAGGTGGTGGCGGCGCCCGGTATTCGTTTTGGGGCAGCCCTCAACTATCTTCCAATGGTGGAGCTGGCGGCGGTAGAATTAATATTGATGCAGGAAGTATATATTTTAATAGCACTAGCAGTAAAATATCAGCTAATGGTCAAGATGGCGCAAGTCAAAGTAGCCCTCCGTATAATGCTTATGCTGGAGCGGGTTCTGGAGGCTCGGTGAAATTGGTAGTCCATAGTGAAATTAAATATCTTAGAGCTTCTTTAGCGGCTGCTAATGTGAATAAGGGTATAGGTGGGTCAGGATCTTCAGATGGCGAACTTATTGGAACGGGGTATTTTAATATTTCTGCAGCAGGTGGAAATGCACATAGTGCTATAAGCGAATCTGCTGGTGGTGGAGGAGGAGGTTATGTTAGCATTTCTGGCCCTGCTCCAAGTTATAATGATTGTATTATTGGTGCTGGACTAAATTCCATCCCAGCTTCGTGCGAAAACCAAGATGTTGTGATTGAAGGAACCACTGTTTATGCAGATAATGTTTTAATTGGTGGAGACGCTAAGAGAACTTTTAATAATTTAACTATAAGGGCCGGAGGTGTATTGACTCACCAGGCTGTAACAGTAACGGATATGGCGAGTGTTGGCCAGAGTGGTTCTTTGGCAACGTCAAGTCCAAAAAAAGTTGATCTAGTAATAACTAATGGATTATCGTTGGAAGGTGGTGGGAAAATTGACGTCAGTGGTATGGGTTATCCTGGAGGTTTAGGTAATAGAATTAATAATGGTTGCGGCCGGCAAGTAACTACGGCTGATACTTATGCGACAACGCGAGGTTATGGACCTGGCGGTGGTTCACCTATATATAATTGTGATACTTCTGGTGATCATGCTGTTGGAGGAGGTGGTGGATATGGTGGTAATGGTGGTAATGGTCGAACAAACAGTGGTTTATTGGTTCCAGGCGGGAGCAAATATCCAACTCCATATTTAGCAAATCTTTCCCCGCAAGAATTTGAATTTGGGTCAGGGGGAGGTGGAGCTGCACACCATAATGCTGGTTATTCTGCTCATTCCCCAGGAGCAGCTGGTGGTGGCAGAATCAAAATTGAGACTAATACTATTTCTTTTTCAGATTCAAGTTCTTATATTGTCGCTAATGGGGCAGCAAGCATAGAGATGAAAGATTTGAATGCTTCCCGTGCTTATGGAGGCAATGGGGCTGGCGGAACTATTTGGATTACTGTCAGACAAATCAACCAGGCACAGATTTTTCCTTCTGTTACAGGATTCTATGGTGGTGAAGTTGGCACAATGAATTTTCCTTCTGGTACCTATTCTTCTAGTACTAAGATAAATTTAGCAGCTATTTCCGGTCTTCCAGTTTGGACAGAATGGTCTACTGATGGCGGTGGAGGTGGTGGTCGGATGATAATACAATCTCCGTCATCTCCTCCTCCCCCTGTTTGTAATAATAACGGAGTTTGCGATATTACAAGTGGTGAAACAAATGCAAATTGTCCAAATGATTGTCCTTTATCTCCTGGCGCAAGCCAAGCGATAGTGGTAAAAGTTGAGTGGCCAGAAGGTTTGAGGATAGAAAAAATAGAATTAAAAACATTTTTAAAGAATTAGGAGGAATTTACTATGAAATTATTTGGAAAAAAAGGCTTTACCTTAATAGAGTTAATGTTAGTGGTTGGTATTATTATGGTTTTAGCAAGTCTGGTGATGGTCAGTGTTAGTAAGTCTCGGGCTCGTGGCCGCGATGGTAAAAGAATTGCCGATTTAAGCACTATTCAATTAGCTATGGAAATGTATAAAGATTCAAATGGTGTTTATCCAAGTAGTTACGGACCATGGGCTAACAGTATGCAGAGCGGTGCTGGTACTTATTGGGCTAATTTGCAGGGGACTCTAACTAATTATCTTTATCCCATTCCGAAGGATCCAATCAATAAAAACAATTATAGATACGAAATTTATTCAGGCATGGATTATACAATGACCCCAAATACTTATTATGGACGATATTATATTAGAACTCGAGTAGAAGATAAAGACAACGCAACAGAAATAACAGCTGGTGATCCTACTTCTAAAACCTGGTGTTATTATGTTATAGGTGGAGCGGCGACAGATTTTTATGGTAGCGGTGATTCTGGGTGTCAGTAATACATAAATCTTGTTTTCCTTGCTTAAAGCAAGTAAAATAAACTTATGAAAATAATTATATTCTCTGATGGTGGGGCGCGGGGAAATCCTGGGCCAGCGGGAATTGGGTGTGTGATCCAAAATGCAAATCTCAAATCTCAAATCTCAAAGTATATTGGTACTACCACCAATAACCAAGCTGAATACACTGCCGTCATTGAAGCATTAAAGTGGGTGATTGCCAACCATACCGTCACCGCCACCTCCCAGGTGGCGGTAGAGGTGGAATTTTTTCTTGATTCGGAATTGGTAGTTGAACAATTAAATGGCCGATATAAAGTCAAAAATGAAGGACTGAAACCTTTATTTTGGCAAATTCGTGATCTTATAATGCAGCTTGGTGGTAAAGTTACTTTCAAACATATTCCGCGTGAACAAAATAAAGAAGCAGACAAACTTGTCAACCTTGCGATTGACAAGAAATCCGAAATTCTAAATCCTAAATCCGAAACAAATTGACACCCGTGGTGTCATCCCGGACTTGATCCGGGATCCAGAACTGGATTCCAGCTTTCACTGGAATGACAAAAAATATTGTATCAAATTTCAAAAATTATTATGCCATTTAAAGAAATTAAACCAACTGAAAATTTAGTCGAAGTGGAACACAAAATTTTAGATTTTTGGCAAAAAAATCAGATTTTTTCAAAATTTGTTTTGAAAAACAAAGGCAAAGAAAAGTGGTCTTTTTTAGATGGTCCAATTACGGCCAATAATCCGATGGGTGTTCACCATGCTTGGGGCAGAACTTACAAAGATCTCTTCCAGCGTTATAAGGCCATGCAAGGTTTTGATGAGCGTTATCAAAACGGTTTTGATTGTCAAGGTTTATGGGTCGAGGTAGAAGTCGAAAAAGAATTAGGTTTTAAAACAAAAAAAGATATCGAAGATTACGGTATTGAAAAATTTGTTTTAAAATGTAAAGAACGAGTTTTGAAATATTCAAAAATTCAAACCGAACAATCTATCCGTTTAGGACAGTGGATGGATTGGGAAAATTCCTATTATACGATGTCCGATGAAAATAATTATGCAATCTGGCATTTTTTGAAAGTTTGTTTTGATAAAGGTTATTTATATAAGGGACATGATAGTGTGCCGTGGTGTCCGCGTTGTAGCACGGCCATCTCGCAACACGAAATTTTAACTGAAGAATATCAAGAAATTACGCACCAGGCGGTTTATTTTAAATTGCCAATTACCTCCAAAGGTTTTGAAAATATTTCTTTTTTGGTGTGGACCACGACGCCTTGGACAATTCCGGCTAATGTTGCTGTTGCTGTCAGTCCTGAATTGCGATATGGTCTCTATAAAAGTGATAAAGATAGCTTAATTCTTCTTAAAGATTTAGCTGAAAAGGTTTTAGGTCAAAGTTATAAACTAGAAAAAGAATATAGTGGTCAAGATCTTTTAGGCTTAAAATATGTTGGACCTTTTGATGGTTTAGATCGAGTTAAACAGGCTGCCGAATCTAATATAGAAAAATTTCACATTGTTATTGGTGCGAAAGATTTAGTAGTAGCTGATGAAGGCACGGGTATTGTTCATATTGCTCCTGGCGCTGGGGTGGAAGATTTCCAATTGGGGAAAGAAAATAATCTGCCGGTTATTGACGTAATTAATGCTGAAGCTTTTTATTTAGATGGTTTAGGTGATTTCTCCAATAAAAATGCCAAAGATCATCCTGAAGTAATTTTAGATTACTTAAAAGAAAAAGATTCCAGCCGTTTTCTTTATAAAATAGAAGATTATACTCATCGTTATCCGACTTGTTGGCGTTGCAAAACAGAATTGGTTTGGCGGGTAGTAGACGAATGGTATGTTTCGATGGACAAAATTCGTGAACAAATGGTAGCGGTGACAAAAAAAATAAAATGGTTACCTTCTTTTGGTTTGGACAGAGAACTCGATTGGTTAAAAAATATGCAAGATTGGTTAATTTCTAAAAAGCGCTATTGGGGTTTGGCGCTGCCGATTTATGAATGTTCTTGCGGCCATTTTGAAGTGATTGGTTCCAAAGAAGAGCTTAAAGAAAGGGCAGTCGAAGGCTGGAAAGATTTTGTTGATCAAAGTCCTCATCGGCCATGGATTGATCAGGTCAAAATTAAATGTTCAAAATGTAATAAAATTGTTTCTCGCATTCCCGATGTTGGTAATCCTTGGTTAGATGCGGGTATTGTGCCGTTCTCAACTTTAAAATATTTTGAAGATAAGAATTATTGGCAGCAGTGGTATCCAGCCGATTTTATTTGTGAATCTTTCCCGGGGCAATTTAAAAATTGGTTTTATTCTTTGATTGCCATGAGCGCGGTTTTAGAAAATTCTGAATCTTTTAAGAATGTTTTAGGGTACGCTTCAGTTAGAGACCAAAAAGGTGAAGAAATGCATAAGTCTAAAGGTAATGCGATTTGGTTTTCTGATGCGGCGGAAAAAATGGGAGTAGATGTGATGCGTTGGATGTTTGTCACAGCTAATCCTTATGAAAATTTGAACTTTAGTTATGCTGGTGGCGAAGAAATTCGACGAAGGTTTATTTTAATTTTAAAAAATGTTTGCCAGTTTTTTGTCACTTATGCCAATACGGATAATTGGCAAATTGAAAAAATATCTTCGAGAAATATTTTAGATCAATGGGTGATAGCAAAATTAAATGATGTTATTTCAGAAATAAATAAAAATTTGGACACTTACCATCCTCAGCAAGCGGCAAAAATTCTAGAAACATTTATTATTAACGATTTATCAACGTGGTATTTACGAAGAAGTCGTAAAAGAAGAAATGCGGAATTTTACCAAACTTTATATCACGTGCTTTTAGAAACTTTGAAATTATTAGCACCTTTTATGCCTTTTCTGACCGAAGATCTTTATCAAAATTTACGAGTCGACGAAGATCCAGACTCGATTCATCTTTGTGATTGGCCAAAAGCGGGAGAGGTTGATAAAAAATTACTCGACGAAATGCAACAAATGCGTGAAATTGTTGAAAAAGGTCATTCTTTACGAGCGCAAAGCGGAGTGAGACTGCGTCAGCCGTTAGCAAGGATTGAAATTCCGTTGAAATTAAACGAAGGATTAATTGCTATTTTGAAAGAAGAACTTAATGTTTTGGAGGTAGTTGAGGGTAAAGAAATTAAGCTTGACACATTGATCACTCCAGAACTAAAAGCTCAAGGCACAATGCGCGATATTATTCGTCTAATTCAAGATCTGCGTAAAAAATCTGGTCTTTTACCAGGCCAAAAGGTTGTTTTAAATTACAAGGCTGATGCGGAGCTTGAGGAAATAATTTCAAAATTTAATCGTGAAATTACACAGAGCACTAGCACTGAACTTAAAAAAATCGTGGCAGTAACTGGGCAAGAAACTGAATTTATACTTGAAGACAAAAAAATTTGGTTTGAATTAGAAAAATGAGTTTTAAAAAATTTCGTCTACCATGGGGGATAGATTGGGCACTTTTTCTTGTGCCTCTTTTGTTGTCAATTTTTGGTGTGGTGATGATTTTTTCGGTTACTTATTCGACCAAACCACTGCTGATGATTTCACAAATAATTTATATACTCTTAGGTTTTGTCGGAGCAATTTTTCTGACTTTTTTTGATTATCGAAACTTACGCAGTTTTTCCTTGTTTTTGTATTTAATTATTATTATTTTGTTAGTTTTGGTTTTGATCTTTGGTGATCGAACTTTTGGGGCCGCTCGTTGGATTGACTTAAAAATTTTTCAACTTCAGCCATCAGAACTGGCAAAATTAATCATTACCTTACTTTTAGCGCGAATTTTTGCTGAAAACCAAAAGAACTTTAGTATAAAACACCTTTTGTTAGTTTTCGCCCTCGTTGGCTTGCCAGTTGTTTTAGTGCTTAAACAACCGGATTTTGGTACGGCGATGGTTATTTTTTGGGGGCTGCTTTGCTTTTTATTTTTTTCTAATATTAAAAAAATTATTCTAATTAGTATTTTAGC
>JAMCZU010000025.1 GCA_023485405.1 Patescibacteria group bacterium | reverse complement strand
TCCGATCTTTCCTGAAAGAATTTTACAGGTTCGTCCCGTAGATTTCGCACGGCGTGACAGAATGTAATTCTGTAAGCCAGTAAGAAATTCTATGGGGCAACCGTAAAAATACTGAAAACTGCATGAAATTTTTACGGGTTTTAGTTGTTAAAGTCCAGTCCTGAGTGAGGTCGCCAACGGCGACCGAATCGAAGGACAAACAAAAAAGTTCCAAGGAAGTCCGGAACTCTTTTGACCATCCTCAATTTAAAAAGCACTCTTAATTTTTTAATTTAAGGCAATATAAAATATAAACTCCTTAAACAACATTTACTAAACTAATTATAGCTTGACTTTAAAACTGTGTCAAGCTTTCTTACTCTTTGGCACTAATAGCTGAGATTCCAATATACAAAGCAGAAACACCAACTAAGGTATAAATGACTCTTGAAATGACACTTAAGTCACCAAAAATAACAGCTACTAAATCCCATCTAAAAATACCAATTAAACCCCAGTTCAGACCACCAATGATCAAAAGAATAAGAGTAATCCAATAAAGGGTGCCTTTTTGCATTTTTATCACCCCCTCTCTCGATTGCATTATACCACAAATTTAGTAAAAACAGGAAGCGATTTGCTTCCTATTAAAAAATGATATGCCCCCGACGGGATTCGAACCCGTGTGTCCAACCCTCGATCTTGGTAGATCTCGGTAGTCTTGCCAATATTAGACGACGGGGGCAAAGTTCTTACTTCTTAATCACTTCGTCAATAAGGCCATACTTTTTGGCTTCAAGAGCTGACATATAGAAATCACGATCAGAATCTTTTTCGATTTTTTCAACTTTTTGACCGGTATGTTTCGCCAGAATCTCATTAATGGCTTTTTTGATTCGCAAAATCTCACGGGTTTGAATTTCCACATCAGTCGCTTGACCTTCGGCTCCACCCATTACTTGGTGAATCATTACTCGCGCATTGGGTAAAGCATAGCGTTTACCTTTAGCACCAGCCGCCAAAAGAACAGCGGCCGCGGAAGCCGCTTGCCCGATACAAATTGTCGAAACATCGGCTTTAACGTATTGAATTGTGTCGTAAATTGCCATTCCGGCAGTGACTACTCCACCAGGAGAATTAACATAAATCGAGATATCTTTCTTGGTATCTTCGGCATCTAAAAACAAAAGTTGAGCCATCACTAAATTAGCGACCACATCGTCAATCGGTCCACCAATAAAAATAATTCTATCTTTTAAAAGCCTTGAGTAAATATCGTAAGAACGTTCACCAAATTGGCTTTTTTCCAAAACCATCGGCACTAAATACTGATTTGAGATCTCTTTTTTTGTCATAATATCCTTTCAATGTAAATTGTACTTTACATTTACTCAGTTGTCAAATAGTACTCGTAACAATCTTTAAGTGATTTTTCCAAAGAAATTTGCGACCTCCAACCAAGTTTTCTCAATTTTTCGGCATTAACACAGTTCTTTTTAATATCTGATGGTCGCATTTTTTGAGGATCAATTTTATAAGTTAATTTTTTACCGGAAATTTTGATTAATTGCTCCAAAATTTCTTGAATAGAAGTTGTTTTACCAGTACCAATATTATAAATCTGGCCTGACCCACCTTTTTCCATAATAAGCTCGTAAGCTTTGACACAATCACGAACATCAAAAAGGTCGCGCTCGGCTGAAAGATTGCCAACTAAAATTTCATCACCATCTTTCACTCCAATAATTTGCGTACAAAAATCCGGCACGACAAAACCTAATTTTTGACCTGGACCGGTATGATTGGTAGCGCGAGTAATCACAATTTTTAAGTTATCACTTTGATATTTTAATACTTCCTGTTCCATTGCAATCTTACTTTGATCATAAAAACTAATAGCTGCAATCTTACCAGACTCTGTCACACAGCTAGGAGTATTGCCGTAAACATAAGCTGTGGAAGCCAAGAGGATTTTAACAGGTTTTTCGAGTTCTTGGAGTGCTTTTATAATATTTAAAGTTCCAGAGACATTAATTTTGAAAATAAGATCTTTGTCAATACCCGCACCGGAAGCAAAACCAGCCAAGTGGTAAACCTGATCTGGCTGAATCTTGGTTAAATATTTTTTTACTTGTAAAAAATCAGTGATATCCGCTTGTTTTAGATCCAACGGAAAAATACGATTGTGAGAATCTTTTTTTAATAGCTCAACCAAGTGACGACCGACAAAGCCGTCAGAACCGGTCACTACAATTTTCATTTTATTTTTAATATCCTTTTGAAGAAAGTCGGGTAATTTCCGCTTCAACCATCATTTTAACTAACTCTTTGAATTTGATTTCTGGCTTCCAATTAAGTTTATTTTTGGCTTTAGTGATATCAGCCCTAAGTTCCATTACTTCCGCTGGACGCATAAATTTGGAATCAATTTTGACATATTTTTGCCAATCTTTAATTCCGGCCGCACAGAAAGACTCTTCAGCAAACTCACGCACAGTATGACTTTCGTTTGTACCAATGACATAGTCATCAGGGTTTTTTTGCTGAAGCATTAACCACATTGCTTTAACGTAATCACCAGCAAAACCCCAATCACGTTTAGCATCAAGATTGCCCAAACTTAATTCATCGGTCAAACCTAATTTAATTTTGGCCACACCGTTAGCAATTTTACGCGTCACAAATTCCATCCCCCGTCGCGGTGACTCGTGATTAAATAAAATGCCCGAACAAGCAAAAAGACCATAACTTTCTCGGTAATTTACCGTAATATAATGACCAAATACTTTAGAAACGGCATAAGGTGAGCGAGGATGAAAAGGTGTTTTTTCACTTTGAGGCGCGGGAGCTGACCCAAACATTTCCGATGAAGATGCTTGATAAAATTTTGCTTTAGGACAAACTTGGCGCATCGCTTCCAAAACTCGCAAAACACCAAGTCCTGTAAATTCACCGGTAGCTAAAGGCTCGGACCACGAACTTTTAACAAAGCTTTGAGCGGCTAAATTATAAATTTCGTCCGGTTGAATTTCTTTTAAAATTGAGGTGATTGAAGATTGGTCAATTAAATCACCATGAACAATTTCAATTTTATCTCTCAAATGTTCAATTCGTTCCAAATTGTCCGTGCTCGAACGCCGCGTCATCCCGTAAACTTTATAATCTTTGGCAAGTAAAAATTCGGCTAAATAAGAACCATCTTGACCGGTAATCCCGGTGATAAAAGCCTTTTTTTGATTTGGCATATAAATTCTTTCTAATCTTTATTTTACATTATATGTTATTAATTTTTCGAGCGCAATTTTGCCGGCGTCTTTATCTTTGGAATCAATTTTCTCGGCTTTTACCACCTCACCCAGCGCTAAACCAATTTTGATGGTTTTTTCTGCTTGAGGCCGTAGCTCTTTTCGGAAATCTTCCTCGGATTTTTTTAAGTTTTCCAAATATTTTTCAAATGTCATTCCCATCGTCGCAATTTTTGAGCGAATGTCATTGATTTGTCGATCGGTTTCTTGTTCGATTAAACTTTCCGGTATCTCGACGGTGGTGATTTTTAACAATTCTTCCAAAACTTGATTTTCGAGATTCTTTTTTTGAACTTCTTTTTTTTGCAAAACAATATCATCAGAAATTGCTTTTTTTAAATCTTCGAGTGTATTTTTTTCAAAATTTTTAGCAAAATCATCATCTATCTTTGGTAAAATAACTTCTTGTGTTTCCAAAATTTCCACTTTAAAATCAATCGGTTTTTTAGACTGTTTTGGATCTTTCTGATCTACCAATTCCACTTTAAATTCTTTTTTATCACCTTTTTTAAGACCAATTAATTTCTTTTCAAATTCAGGAATCAGTGTGCCACTACCCAAAATAACTGGATAATGCTCTGAGGAAAGATTTTCGATTTTTGCGCCGCGTTCAAATCCTTCAAAATTTATTTCAGCCCTGTCTCCTTCTTTTAAAGGAGTAGTAATATCTTTAAAAGTCGCTTTCTGCCTAGATAAATGCGAAAGAACATGTTCCACCTCATCATCAGTCACTTTAATTTCTAAATCTTTCTTTTCTTTAATTTTTAATTTTTTGTAATCACCAATTTTTACTTCTGGCAAAATATCTACTTCTAATTCGTATTCTAACTCAGCCGTATCAACCGTTAAATCTTTTAAAACTTTGATATTAACTTTTGGTTGAGCAATGGGTAAAATATTTTCTTTTTTTAAAGCAGTGGTATAAGTTTCCTGTAAGGCTAAATCCAAAATTTCTGAGTTTAAGCGATTTTCACCAATGGCAGCAATCGTCAACGCTCTGGGTGCTCCACCTTTTCGAAAACCTTTGACCTCCACATTTGATGCCAATTTATTATAAGCCAAATTAAAAAAGCCTCGCATTTCTGGAGAACTTACTTTAATTGTCAGTTTAACTTTTGATTTTTCTAAATTTTCTTTTTTAATTTCCATATTCAATATCTTATCAAGATTTTAGTCCTAAAACAAGAGTAATGACTTAAATATAACTAAAAAAACAATTATAAATTAAGCTCTTTTGTATTTATTTTCCAAAAAAATAACTCTTTTCTCCAAAGCCGTAAATTCATCCCGATCAACTTTTTCTTTCAATCCGCTTTTGATAAAAGAAATATCCATTTTAATAATTTCAATGTCTTCAGAGTTTTTGGCAACCATTTCTCGGATACTCTTCTGACCTTCTAAAATTCCAGAAATTCCCTCACCAATTATCTTAAATTTTGAATTAACATCTTCAGAAAATATTTTAAGATATCTTTGATATTCTTCCCGCTGTTTTTTTAAAATTTTTTCAATATCAATTTTGCTTTCGGCCATTTGTTCCTCGTATTTAATATACTACTATTTATTTAGTACTTCCAATCCCGGCAAAGTTTTGCCAGAGAGAAATTCCAAAGTGGCGCCGCCGCCGATGGAAAGAAAATCAAAATTTTCGGCCAAACCCAATTGGCGGATAAAAGAGGTTGTGTCCCCGCCGCCGGCATATTTCTGCCCATCGTTATTAGCGATCGCTTCGGCAACTCTCCACGTACTTTTCCTAAATTTTTCAACTTCCGAAATACCCATATTGCCGTTCCAAAAAATCGTCTTTGAATTTTTGATTGCCACGACAAAATTGGCGGTGGTCTCTTCGCCCAGATCACAGGCAAAATAATTATCTAAGTGATTTAAGTCAGCGATATTTTCGTATCTTAGTTCCAGAGGTTCCTCAATTGATTTAGAAAATACTAAATCAACCGGCAACAATAATTTCTTTTTTGGATCGTGCTCAAACTTGGCTAAAATTTCTTTGGCTTGCCCTAAAACTTGACTTTCGATTAACGATTTTCCCAATTTAACACCCTTGGCGGCCAAAAATGTATTGGCCACCACTCCACCAATGAGAAAATTTTCCGCTTTTTCAAAAAGGTTGGTAATCACCGGCAATTTATCTTCGGCTTTTTTACCACCAATAATAATTGTGAATCCCTCTTTCGGACTTTTTAAAATTTTTTGCAAACCTCCCACCTCGCGTTGCACCGAAAGGCCAGCATAAGTCGGTAATAATTTAGCAATCCCGACTGTCGAAGCATGAGCGCGGTGACAGACGGCAAAAGCATCTTGGACAAATAAGTCTTGACCCGTCACCAAAAGTTTGGCAAATTCTGGGTCATTTTCTTCTTCGCCAGCGTTAAAACGCAAGTTTTCTAAAATTTGCCAATTTAAGTGCGTCCCCAAAAGTTCAATCAGTTTATCTTCGACTGGTCGAATTTTAAGCTCGGTTATTTCTTTCCCTTTAGGCCGACCAATATGGCCGATGATTGTTACTTTAGCACCATTTTCAAGCAGATATTTTAATGTCGGAACACTCGCTTGCAATCGTTTGTCATCCAAAACCACACCGTCCTCAATCGGTACATCGGCGTCAATGCGCGCTAAAACATTTTTATTATTAACTTGAATGTCTTGAATATTTTTCATATTTTTTATTTCGCAATCCAGCCACCATCAACCACCAAAGTATGACCGGTAACAAAATCAGATTCGTCGGAAGCTAAATATAAAGCAGCATAGGCAATATCTTCCGGCTCGCCCAAACGACCAATCGGCGTTTGCACTAACATTCCTTCAGCCATTTTCGGATCTTTCAAAATATCTGTAGTCATTGCGGTTTTTATCACTCCGGGCGCAATGGCATTGACATTAATTTTTTTTGAAGCTAAATCTAAAGCTAATTCTTTCGTCATATTGACCACGCCACCTTTAGCCGCACAATAGGCCGTGATTCCTTGAAAACCCACCAATCCCGCAATCGAAGCTGTATTAATAATTTTTCCTTTGCCCCGTTTTTCCATTTCCGGTACGGCAAATTTTACACCTAAAAATACGCCTTTCAAATCTACGTCAATTGTTTTTTGCCAAATTTCATCAGTCGTTGAAGCAAGATCGGCCATTAAAGCCACGCCCGCGTTGTTGACTAAAATATCCAAGCCACCAAATTTTTCGACGGCAATTTTAATCATTGCTTCTACTTCATTGGATTTCGAAACATCAGTCTGGGCAAATTCTGCCTGACCACCAGATGTCACAATGTTTTCAACCGTCTCTTGACCACTTTCCGCTTTATAATCAGCGACAATAACTTTTGCTCCCTCTTTGGCAAAAACCTCCGCCATCGCTCGACCAATTCCTGACCCGGCACCAGTGACAATAGCTATTTTATTTTGTAAACGATTCATTTTATCTCCTTCCTTTTATTTTATTTATTAATTCTGACAAATTCGGGCTTGTTTAACATTATAATTTGTATGCAAATATTTTTGGGCCAGTTCCGAGCCAGCGCAACCCAAAAATTCCTGATAAACTTGTTTTAAAATCGGATTTTCGTGCGCTTTGCGAATAGATTTTCCAGCATCGATTTTATATAAAGCCTCACGACGCTTATTAATAATTTGCTTTTGCAAATTTCCGCGCGTAGCCATAATTTCTTTGTTTTGCGGTTTGCTCTGGCCACCACCGCCAACACAACCACCCGGACAAGCCATTACTTCGACATAATGATAAGTTTCGCCATTTTTGATTTCTTCAATAATTTTTTCGGCATTAGCAAGGCCAGTAGCTACAGCAATTTTGATTTCTTTACCATCAATATTTAAAGTCGCTTTTTTAATCCCCTCCATCCCTCGAAATTCTTGGTAGTCAAGCTTCGCTTGCCGCGGAATTTCTGTCGAAATATAGTCAATTTTTTCAATTTTAACATTTCGAAAAATGTCCGCGAAGGTTCTGACCGCCGATTCCATTACTCCACCCGAAGCACCATAAATTGCACCAGCACCCGAGGCCTCACCCAAAGGCGTATCAAATTCTGCTGCTTCTAGATTCGGAAGATCAATTTGCTCGCCTTTTATCATTTTAATAAACTCGCGAGTAGTTAAAACCCAATCGACATCAAATTGACCAGATTTGTTTTCACCTTCACGGCGTGATTCAAATTTCTTCGCCACACAAGGCATAATCGAAACAACTGAGATTTTAGCTGGATCAATATTTTGTTTTTGAGCAAAATAAGTTTTAATTAAAACCGCTAAGCATTCTTGTGGCGATCTAACAGAAGTAATATTACCCACTAATTTCGGATGAAAATCTTCAATAAATTTAACCCGAGCCGGACAACAAGAGGTAAATAAAGGAGTTTTGCCTTCTAAAATCCTGTCTTTCAAATCGTACGCTTCTTCGTAAGTAGTAAAATCAGCCCCCAAATTAACATCAAAAACAAAGTCAAAACCAAGTTTTTTCAAAGCGGTAATCATTTGCCCTTCTAAAATATCTTCAGGATTTCGACCGAATGATTCGCCTAGACTAACCCGCAATGAAGGCGCGATTTGAGCGATGACAATTTTATCAGGATCGGCTAAATCTTTTTTGACATCTATTATATTTTCTTTTTCCCAGAGTGTGCCGGTGGGACAGGCAAGAATACACTGTCCACAACGAGTACAATTACTTTCAGTTACTTTTAATTTTCCGTCCGGCCGAAAGTAAAAACAGTCTTCAACTTTTGTTTCCACCGGTATGCCTAAATTATTGTATTCCGAGCAAGCTGTCCGACAAAGTCCACAACCAATACATTTTGATTCATCGCGAGTAATGGCAATGTCATCAAAATCGCGAAAAGGTTTACCTTTTCGGTTTTGGAGAACATTTTGACGCGGCTTTAACTCAAAATCTTTGCCATTAATTTCAACTGCCATACTTCCTCTACTTCTTATACATTGTTCTAAAAAGAATTACCGCCCCAATAAGCAAGAAGATAACCGAAACTGTCGTTAAAATTGTTACCGACTGACTGTAAGCGGCAGTTGATGCCGAAGCAAATAGTCTATCCGCACCCAAAAGCAAAACACCAATAATTGAAATAGTAATTCCAGCAATAATTTGACTACTTTTTTTCATAATTTAAAATTTGAATTTTAATTATTTGTGTTGATCAAGCCAAGCCTTTAAAACATCTTTGGTTTGAAAGCCAACTAAACGATCACCATTTGAGGCAATAAAAGTTGGTGTCCCAGTGACATTAAATTGTTGACCATATTCTGGTTTTTCACCAATATTCATTGGTTTAACCTTATATCCTTCTTGAGCAAGAGGTGTCAAAACTTCGCTTTCTTCCTTTTGGCACCAATGGCAATAATCAGAATAGAAAAAAGAAACTTTGGCATCTTCAGCAAAAAAAGGTTGGCTAGAAGTTGCCCCGGCCACCTGTTGATTTCCATTCGAAGGCAAAGGATTGGCGATGACTTTCTTTTTAGAAAGTTTGAGATAACCAACTAATCCTAAACCCACGACTAAAATTAAAGCGATGATACTAATTAAAGCCCAGTCTTTACGCATAATGCTCCTTAACTTTTAAGTTTATTTTCTAAAAATTGACAAAATTTAACTAAGCGATAAGAATAACCCATTTCATTATCGTACCAAGCCACTACTCTTGAAAGATTACCATCAACCACTTGAGTTGACAAGAGATCCACCACCGCGCCGTGAGTATTACCCTTGAAATCAGTTGAAACTAAAGGTTCGACCGAAACGTCAATACCACCTTGATATTTTGGATCATTGGCCGCTTTTTGAAATGCAACATTTATTTCTTCTTTAGTGGTGTTTTTTTCGAGTAAGGCCACAAATTCTAAAAGAGAAACCGTAGCAGTCGGTACGCGATAAGAAATACCATCCATTTTATCTTTTAAATCAGGAATAACTTCTGCCGCGGCGACGGTAGCACCGGTGGTCGTGGGAATAATTGACAAAGCAGCCGCCCGCGCCCGACGTAAATCTTTGTGAGCGTCATCTTGCAATCGTTGATCCATGGTATAAGCATGGATTGTGGTCATAGTTGATTTTAAAATTTTGAAATTCCGATGTAAAATATCAGCCACCGGCGCGAGGGCGTTAGTCGTGCAAGAGGCCATCGAAATCACATCATTTGAAGGATCAAATTCTTCTTCATTAATCCCCAAAACAATAGTTTTTATTTTTGATTCACCTTTACATGGCGCACTGACGATCACATTTTTAGCCCCGGCAGTGACATGTTTTGAAGCACCTTCATAATCAGTAAATGCACCTGTTGACTCGATTACCAAGTCTACTCCCAAATCTTTCCAAGGTAAATTAGCTGGATCTTTCTCAGATAATATCTTAATTGTCGTGCTGCCAACTTGCAAATTACCATCCTTGGCCATAATTTCTGCATCAAACTTACCATAATTTGAATCATATTTTAGTAAATGAGCTAGTGTTTTTAGATCACCAAGATCATTAATCGCCACAATTTCTAATTTTTCTTTGTAAGCGGCTCGAAAAAAAGTGCGGCCAATCCGACCAAAACCATTAATAGCAATTTTCATTTATTTCCTTTCTGAATTGATTATACTATTCATATTTTAATGCATCAAGCGCATTAATTTTCACCGCTCGTTTAGCTGGATATAAGCCGGTTAAAAAACCAACGATGATTGAAAACGAAGCAACACCCACAGCAAATAACCATGGTGTTGAGAAAAGACTAATTGTTTCCACTTGAGATTTTACGGCTAAAAGTCTCACCACCAAATTAATGACCTGACCTAATATTACACCTACAAATAAGCCAATGATCCCACCAAAAATTCCAATAATTAAAGATTCTACTAAAAATAGTTTATAAATATCACGGTTCCGCATCCCCAATGCCTTCATTAAACCAACTTCTCGAGTTCTTTCCAAAAGGCTAATGGTTAAAGTGTTAAAAGTTCCCAAAGCCGCCACAACCAAAGCAATTAAACCAAAAGCAGCCAAGATTACCCGAAAAAGTGAAAACACCTGATTTATCTCTGAAATCGTATCACCAATATAATCGGTTTTGTAACCAAAATTATCTAAAAAAGCACGCGTTTCTGCGATTGACTTGCTATCTTTTTCTGCTACTTGAACCTTGAAAGATGAGTATTTGTCCATCCCATTATCAAGTAATAAATTATCATCTAAATAAACAATTGGGGACTGCTCATCATTACTCAATCCTGAAACCTTTAACTCGATATCTTCGACAGTAGTCGTTGCTTGTTCTTCACCCTGTCGCAATTCAGCCGGAATAATAGCACTTAACTTTAGTGTTTTACCAATAACATCATTAGAATTTTCGTTAATTAAATTCAAAACCGATTTATTGATCATCATTTCATTTTTTTCTTTTGGTAAATTACCATCATCAGGCTTAATTTCCGCTAATTTCCAATAGTTAGCATCACCAGCAATGATAACCGTTTCAGCCGTTGAGTCACTTTCCACTTTTTTAATTCTACCAGCAAGATTGGCCACTCTACCAACTGACTGAATTTTTGGAAATTCGCTAATTTTTTGAATTGCTTCTTGGTCCATTTTGACTATTCTAGCATTTGAAGAAGATGTTTCAATAATCGTAAAAGCACTAAAATTAGCAATTTGATTAGTTACGAGTTGTTCTAACCCATAACCTAATGAAACCAAAAAAATAATTGAAGCAATACCAATTGTTACACCAGTAATCGTTAAAATTGCTCTTAACCGATGCGACCAGAGGCTACGATAAGAAAGCAAAAAAAGTACCTTATTTTTCATTCTCATTTTTGTCATATTTGCCTCTGTTTAATCATATTTTGAATTTCTTGACTTTCAGCCGAAACAACTTTGCCATCTTTCATCGCGATAGTTCTACTAGCTAATGCGAGATAAGATAAATTATGAGTAACCATTACAATTGTTCTACCTTGTCGCTTATTCATAAATTGCAGATAATCCATAATGCCCTTGGCCGAAACTGTGTCCAAATTACCAGTTGGTTCATCAGCAATGACAATTTCCGGATCATTAATAATGGCTCGCGCTAAACCAATTCTTTGTTGCTCACCACCAGACAGCTGGACTGGATATTTATAGCTATACTTTTCCATACTAATCTGTTCTAAAGCATAAAAAGCTTTATCTTTAGCTACCTTAGGCGGATAACCAATAATAAGCAAAGGCATCGCCACATTTTCCCAAACTAATAAAGATTTTATCCAATAACAAACCTGATAGACCATGCCGATTTTTTTAGCCCGTAAAATACCTCTTTCTTCATCACTTAAAACAGTGATGTCCTTATCATCAATAAATATTTTCCCTTTTGAAGGCACTTCCAATCCAACTACGTGATGTAAAATAGTTGACTTACCAGAGCCAGAGGAGCCATAAATAATGGCAAAATCTCTTTTATGAATTTCAAAATTAACACCATTTAAAACAGGAATAAGTGGAGCATTTTTACTTAATTGATAAGATTTATAAACGTCTTTGACAGTAATTACCTTTGTACTTTCGTCCATTTCCCTCCTTTATTGAAAAACCCTAAAAAGCCAACCTAAAGATGAACTCAAGGAATTAATAATAATATCGGTCACTGATTTTTGAACTTTGCCGGTAATAACAGTAGTATCTTCAGAGATACCGGCATTTTTAGCCGCATCTTTGGAGATAGCTCTTAAATGATAAATTTTTGAAGGCTCTAAATCAGAGACAATCACCACATGATTAGTTGCTAAAGCAATATCTTCCTTACTCTTAAAAGAATAATCTTGACCGGAAATACCTTGAGAATATTCCACTTGAGAAGTCGAAGATTCGTCTGTTTGCCAAGCGACAACCACTTGAGCTTTTTGAGCTTGACCAAAACCGGAAGTACGAACTTCAATAGTCATCCCATTTAATTTTGGTGGACGAGTGTCGTCAGGAGTGGTAAAAGTGCTTTTTTCTGATTCAGCCATATTGCCATGCTCATCAACACCTTTGGCTTGCAAAACATAGCTAGTTTTATCTTCTAAATTAGAAATGATAATTTCATGATCGGTTTTGTAATCAGCGGCGGATTGTGACTGAAGCGGATCACTACCGACTTGATAAGTTGCCACTGTGGTAGTAGGAACATTGGTTTTCCAAGAAAATTTGACCGTGGTCGTTGGTGCATCAATAGTTTCAAATCTAAATTCAGATATTAACGGCATAGTTAAAGTCGTTTCTTTGTAGTCATCGGAAGTAAAAACATTATTTTCACTATCTAAACAACTAATCTGAAAGTGATAAGTAGTCGAGTGATCAAGTGAAGTTAAATTCAAAGAGTGAGCGCTGGCGTAAGTCCCCGAAAATTCTTTTAAAACACCACCATAATCAGTAGTTGCGCCATAATTCAAAACACAGTAAGCCGTAACGGTGGTTGACCAATTAACCAGAATGGAATTCAAAGTAATATTGGTTTTACTGTCTAGATCGGTTACTTTGGGAGCAGGCTTGGTTAAGAAACTTAAAGTATCACTTGCTCCCCGATTACCATCAACATCCACCCAAACAGCTTGATAATAATAAGTCGTATTCGGTTGAAGTCCTTTTAAAGAAACTGAATGATCCATTGTTTGATCTAATTGACCCTTAGTTTCACCACCATTGACAGTACCTAAACTGGCAGCTCCTGTACCATATTCCACAAAAGAAGATCCTTCTCGATCAGTCTGCCAAGTAATAACTGCTGAATAACTTGAAATTGTAATTTTTGGCGTGGCTACAATTTTAGGCGGTGAAGTATATTTACCAGTTGGAGTAACGCTTACCACGCTGGAAGCAGCTGAATACTGACCAGCATTATCTTTAGATTTGACATAATAATAGTAGATATGCGAAGAAAGACCAGTATCGGCATATGTGGTACCCGTCGTTGAACCAATTGATTCATAACCCGAACCAGTAGCCGAGCGATAAACTTCGTAACCAGAAAAACCGGCACCTTGATTAACAGGTGCTGTCCATTTAAGTGTTATGGCATATTCTTTCGTATCTCGATTAGAGATATCGAAGATTTGTACGGTTGTTGGTATCCCTGGTGCCGAAGTATTAGCCGTGAACTCCACCTTAGTACAGGAATCAGTCGTTGGATTATTTTGAATAGATTGGCAAGAACCAAGATCGTAGTTGCCAGATTCGTCTTTAGCCACAATATAGAAAGTATTAACTCCTTGTTGAGTAGCATAGGCATCGGCTGGCAAAGAAGTAGCGGTTGTGTAACTAACATTGACCAGGGTTGGCAAAGCATTAATAGAATAATAATAACCGGCAATCGAACCAGAATAAGATATGGGTAACGACCAAGAAAAGGCAAAAGAATTAGTACCAGAAACTGTCGGTGTTACAGTTAAGTTCTGTGGTGTCGTAGGCGAAGAATTGTTATAGTAAAAGTTAGTTTGCACTGGTGTTAAATCATAACCACCAGCATTATCCACCGCTCGAAAATAAAAAACATTAACACCAGTGGTAGCAATATCCGTTAACACAATACTACCGCCTGTGATTATTCCTGACCAACTCCCAGAATTAATTTTGTAATTATAGCCTGCTAACCCCGAGCCACCAGTGTCAGTAGCCATGTTTCCCCCCGATGTTGGCCAAGAAAAAGTAAAAGAATTAGTCCGAGTGTAACCAGAAGGCGAAGCAGAGATATAAACTGGCGAATTTGGATTATCGCCATCATATTTATAAATAAATAAAGAGGCATTTTCAGGAGCAATATTTTTAATGTTGCCAGCATTGTCTTTGGTTTCAATTCTTAAATAGTAAGTTGAACCAGATAAAAGAGATGAAGCAGTGTAAGTTCTACTAACCTGATAACTTCCCGTCGTATGAGGATCAGCAGTAGCGGTTGTGCCAAAATAGACATAATAGCCAGCAATGCCAGAAGCCACTTCTCCCACACCAGCGTTATCAGTAGGTTCTGTCCAACTAAAATATGGGGCCGTATGATTATACCAAGTATTGGTTGTAAGAGCGGTGCCTCCAAGTTGAGATAAAGTTGTAACTGTCGCTGGATTATCTGGATCGGCTGTATCCCAAACATAGGTAATATTTAAATTATCCAATTTTGGCTGTTGACTTCCATCAGAATTAAAGTATGCTTTCCATTTGAAAGTTTTTGGGTTAGAACCAGCTGAAAAACTACCAATATTTGTGTTAACGTCACTAGCAGTGTTTGCTTCAGTATAACCAGCGATGGTCGTTGCCCAAGTAGCACCACTCCACCAATACCAAGTTACCCCATTGTCAGGTGAGACTTGATATTTAATCGCTCCCGAAGAGCCCGCTCCCAAGGTTTGAGTAAAAGCAGAAATTGTTGTGTATCCTTGGCCAGTGTTGGGAGTGAGAGTGGGATTAGTGGTAGAATAAAAGATAGTTTCGCTTCCGGCAGATAAAGCCGGTTCATTTGCAGTCCATTTACGTACCTTGGCATTATCCACTATTTCATCACCGGAATAATGCATCCAAGCGACTTTTAAAGGTGTGTCGTTGTATGCACTTGTCTGTTGAGCAGTAGTCCATGTAACTCCCCCGTCGGTACTTTGATCATAATAAACACCGGCAGTACTTTTTAATCTTAATCTAACTACATAATCAAGAGCTTGTTGCCAAGTTATACTGCCAGTGCCAGCACCTTTTTCGTAATTCGGATTTGTGCAGTTAACTGTACAGCCAGCGTCAGCTTGGCTGTATTCGCCATGAACTAAATTAGCATAGCTTACACCAGTTGTTGTGTCTTTCCATCCCCACATAAAAGCATTGTAAGGCGAGTAAGCGCTGGTTCTTTTGTAATTAAATTCAAAAGACAACTCACTTCTGGAAAAATTTTGATTCGAGTAGATACTAGCATTCCAATTTCCAGCTCCCGAACCATAAATGAAATTTAGTTTACTGCCTGATTCGGAAAATTTATTGCCGGGATCAACCACAGTCCATTTTGTAACATCAATGCTGTTATCATTAAAATCATCAAAAAGAATAAAGGTGTTGTTGCCATTGCTAGCCGAAGTAGCACTTGAGTCACCGTAATAAAGATAAATAGTGGCTGTACTACTGGCCGGGATACTAGGCACCTTGATCCAGACCCTAGTAGTGGTCGTATTACAGCCGCTTTCAAGCCAAAAGTTGAGCGGGGTAATCTTATCATTATCTGTGAAACGGATATCCTTACAATCACTACTCATCTTGCCAGCACTAACAAGAGCTTGGGTATCAATAGTCATAACTGTCTGGTAATCAGTTAGAATAGAGGCGGTTTGGGTATTATCAACAGTAATCGCTTTCCGATAACCCCAACTGTTTCCTAGCCCGTCATTTGCTATCCAATCCACTCCAGGAGTGCCGCTAGCTTTGAGTTGCGCCACCCCGCCAGAGAATTCGATTTTAGTATCGTCGTAAGTATATTCAGAATTAGTATTAATATTCCAAGCAAAGCTTGAATTGCCAAGAACTTTCTTAAGTGGTGGATGAGATAAAATTAAGGTCGTAGATAATAATAATGAAAAAATTAAAACTAAAAAAAGAGTTAAGTGTTTTTTTCTATTAGAAAATAAATAGCTTAATTTATCAGAGAATCCCTTGAACAATGTTCCCTCCCTATTGTAGGTAAATAAAAAATTAGATCCGCTATATTAATTTTAGTGCTTTAGAAATATTTATACAAGAGAACTACCTAATTTTCAGGAAAATCTCAGACTTTCTTGTGGCCAGTGATATTCTTTTACTTTTCTTTTGATAGTATTTGACGATAGTAAGCCTTCTTGGGCACCAATTTTTCCCACCACGGAAGCAGAATTGACTACCCCCCATTTTAAACATTCTTGTAAAGACAGTTCTTTCATTTTGGCAGATAAAAAACCCGAAGCAAAAGCATCACCTGCTCCCGTCGCATCCAAGCGATGCCCCGGATAAATACCCACTTTCAAAAACTTTTCTTCACTATACGCATAAGCGCCTTCTTTACCATCAGTAATCACCACTGTTTTTGGCCCACGTAGATTAATTGCCTTAGCGATATCTTTAACCTGAGGTGTACCAGGTAAACCTGACAAAAGTTGGGCTTCTTCACGATTCAAAAATATTACTTCCATTAATTCTTTCAGGCCACCAAAATATTCCAGACCAGCATTAATTTGAATTGAGCCAGGATTAATGGCAACGCGCAAATTATTTTTAATGACTTGATTAGTCACTTGATTGTAAACCCGCTCAAAACCTTTAGCCATTGGTCCAAGATAAACCCAAGAAGCATTAATTTCTTTGGGCAAAATAAAATCTTCAGGTGTAAAAGCATGATAAACAAAAATTGTTCTTTCACCTTTGTAAGAAACGATCACGGAAAAACTACTTTTACGCAATTTATAATTTTTAAGATTTTCTACTCCGACTTTTTTGGAGCGAAGATCTAAAACGAGCTCACTACCAATGTTATCACCACCAACCGCAGAAATAAGCCCAGTTTTAAAACCAGATTTACTTAGACCTGCCGCCACATTGGCCGCCGTACCACCAATTGAAAAAGAAACATCGGAAACTTCAATTTTATCGCCTAAACCAAAAACAAGAAATTTTTCAAAATGCTCTTCACTTTCAATTTCTTCATCAGAAACCGGTTTTTCCATATCATCAATATCCGGAAAAACAAAAATATCTCGCATTACATCGCCAATTGTTATAATATCATATGACATAAAATTTCTAATTTTTAATTTTAAATTTTAATTCAATTTTAAAATTCTAATTTTCGAATTTGATTTAAAATTTTAAATTTGAAATTGAAAATTATCAGGTTTTATTATTGGAGCCAAATAATTTAATCTTTTTCTCCACTAATGTTTGGACTTTTTGCATTACTTCTGCCAAAATTTCCCGCGGATCTTGCTCGTCTGGATGTTCCTTTAAAATTTCTCGAAGGTCTTTGGTAAATTCATGACGAATGTCGGTATCAATATTAATTTTGCAAATACCACTACTAATTGCTTTTTGAATATCACCATCTGGCACACCCGAACCGCCGTGCAAAACTAAAGGAATTTTCGTCAGAGAATTAATTTTTTTAAGAAGTTCAATTTCCAATTTTTCATCACTACCAACCCCATGACTTGAACCAATCGAAAGAGCTAAAAAATCAACTTCAGTTTTTTGAACGAATTCCAAAACATCATCGGGGTTAGTTAACTGATTAGAGCTTACCCCTACTTTGCCTAAATGTCCCAACTCACCTTCACACGGCACATTTCTTTCATGAGCAAGTTTTGCTGCCTCAGCCGTCATTTGCGTATTCTTATCTAAAAATAATTCTGAGCCATCAAACATCACTGAAGTATAACCAGCATCAAGACATTCTTTCACAATATGGATACTTTTACCGTGATCCAAATGTAAGGCTACTGGCACGCTGGCATTTTTTGCCTCCTCTTTAATTAAAGCCGCCAACGCCGCTATTCCCCCAAATTGAATGGCTTTTTCTGAAGTAGCCACCATCACTGGCGCCTGTTGGGCTACGGCCGCGGCAATAATGGCTTTGGTAAGCTCTAGATCCGAGGTATTAAAACAACCAACGGCATAACCATTTTTTTGAGCACTAAGAATCATTTGTTTAGAAGTAACTAACATTATTGCCTTCCAGCTGCTTCGCGACAAACAGCAATAAATTCTTTGGCTTTAAGTGACGAACCACCGGCTAAAACGCCGTCTATTTCTGGCTGATACATAAATTCTTGGACATTTTTTGAATCAACCGAGCCACCGTATAAAATTCTGACTCGTTCCGAAAGCGACTTACTATATTTTTTAGCAAAAACCTGACGCAGTTTTTCAATCACAGTGGCGGCATAACCACCGGTGGCCGCATGCCCCGTACCAATCGCCCAAACTGGTTCATAAGCCACTATTATTTTTTCAGCTTTTTCTTTAGAAACACCTTTCAATGCTTCTTCCAATTGGTGGTTGACATCGGATTTTGTGTCCGTTCGATTTGGTCTTCCCCGACCTCTTTTTTCTTCTTGTAATTTTTTAAGTTCGCCAACACAAACAATTGGTGTCAGGCCGTGAGTAAAAGCGGCATGAATTTTATCGTTAATTAAAGCATTGGATTCACCAAAATGCGAGCGTCTTTCACTATGACCTAAAATGACATATTTGACCAAATCTTTAATCATGATCGGCGAAATCTCACCTGTCATTGCCCCTGAATCGGCAAACCACATATTTTGAGCTCCTAATGTAAGATTTTTAGGCGCATTTTCAAGATTTTCGGCCAGAGGCACCAACCACACAAAAGGCGGGCAAAGAACAATTTCCACCGAATCTAAGTCTTCGGCAGCCCGCTTAACTGAATTTGCCAATACTACCGCGTCAGAAAGAGTGGTATTCATTTTCCAATTGCCAACAATCAGAGGTCTGCGCATTTTTCTCCTTTCATAATTAAATTATAAAAATCCTTAGGAGCATTTATCGCCGGATCTTTATAAGCTCCAATGCCATAACTTTTATTGGTTAGTTTTCCAATTTGTTCAAATTGATACCATGTAATATCGCCGTAAACATAATATGTAAATTTCTTTGCACTTTTATATTTTTTCGCTTTTTCGGCTAATGGTTTTAAAATATCGGGCAAACGATATTTTTTCTGTATTAAATCTCTTTTATTTTTACTTTCCATTTCCATTCTCCTTTAAATAATTAAAAATATTGTGATTATTTTCTGACTCTTTTGACACAGCTGTCTTAAAATGATTTTGAATCATGCCATAAGGCAAATCTGGTTGTCTACCATTTAATAATTCATTAATTGTCAGAATTTGAATTTTTGGAAATTCTTTACCTGGCGCAAAATCAACAGTAAAACCTCCGGCTGACACTGCTTCGTCTTTCATAGGTCTAGTTGGTTCTTCTAAAGTAATAAATAAACCACCTTCGGCTTTTTCGCGATCCACATCACCCTTTAATATGGCTATCTGGTTTCTTTGAACATGACCGCTCTTTACTTGAATTATTATTTTTCCATATTCATTTTTATTTATATTTTTTAAAAACGTGATAATTCCATCAATTCCCTTATCTGCACCTTTCATATTTTCTTGTGTTTTATTTTTAGCAGGAATTGCCCCTTTAGCTAACAGCAAAGCCCAATATTCAAAATCCCACGGATTTTTTTGAGCTAATAACTTAGCACCGCTTAAATCTTTAGGTAAACCATCAATATTTATTTTTTGAAGTAATGCCTTACTTTGAAATTCTTGCGATAATCTATCTTTAATAACCTTTATCGCTAAACTAGAAACATCAATTCCAATCCAATTCCGATTCAATTTTTCTGCCACCGCCACTGTTGTACCACAACCACAAAAAGGATCTAAAACCCAATCACCTTCTTTGGATGATGCTTTAACAATTCTTTCTAATAGCGCTTCCGGTTTTTGAGTAGGATAACCAAGACGTTCTTTAGCATTGCCAGCTATTGTAGAAATATCCCAAACATCGTCCATTGGTGTTCCGTCTGAATTATGTAGTTGATCTTTTGATAGCCTCCTACCGTCCTCAACGACTGCTAACTGTTTTTTCCCTTTATGAATTTTAACTGTGATTTCGGCCAGTGGTGAATACATTACATTAAATATAGCCGGTACTTCCTTTTTTGAATAAAATAAAATTGTATCATGCATTCTCTGAAATCGATTTTGTTTTGCAGGCCATCTTTTGTAATGCCATATTATTTCGTTTTGAAAATATTTTTTCCCAAAAATCGCATCCATAACGATCTTTAAATAATGACTAGCAGTTGGATCACAGTGAAGATAAATCGAGCCAGTCGGTTTTAAGACACGACGAAGTTCAATCAGTCGGATTGTCATCATCGTCAAATATGCCGTCATATCATTTTGCAAACCAATTACCTTTGCAAGAGACTGCATCAAGCTAGAAATACTCTCATTAGTCTTGGTAACCAAATAATCAAAGATTTTCTGTGTTTCTGGTGTCCAGTGCCAAGAATCCTCAAAAACATGAGTTTGAGCCGAACTATCAATCATTCCTTCTTTAAAAATGACATTATAATTCCGATTAGAATTAAAAGGCGGATCGAGATAAATTAAATCAAAACTCTCGTCAGGAATTTTTTCTCTTAGAACCTCTAAATTATCTCCAAAATAAAGAGTTCTGTTTTGCACTTAGTAGTTCTCCTTTATTTAAATATACTATAGCATTTAATAAAAACAAAATTAAAGAAAGATTTGACCTGGAAAATGTTGCGGTTTAAATTTTATATTTGGTTTTTTATTAAGAACAAATTTTAACTGTGTCTGTAATTTTGATCTAGGGCCCTTTTCAATATATCTTTTTATCTCAGCTGAATTTTTATTCTTCAATTTTTCACTTATTTGAAAATTATTAACCATAAACGCTATAGCACTAATATTGGGATAATCTTTCAGATCCTCTGATTCAATGTCACTGATATCTGGGTAACCCATTATCGCATAATCAAATAAAACAACTAAATACGGTGTCAGTCTATACTCTGGTCTTTTTTTAATTAAAGAAGTGTATTGCGATGATGCCTCTTCCAGTTTTTCATGTATTTTTTGAAAATTTGGTTCTACGAAATGCCAATAACCATCTTTTTCATTCTTTTGATCATAAAAAAATGATACTCTCTTACCTTTAGAATCATGGCCATAACTAAATATATGCTTAACTTCACAAATTATTAAATATTGTTTATTATTCTTTTCAAAACCAAAATCTGGCATTTTATTAGAATGGTCAGTATCAAATTTTTCTTTGCAAAAATAGTCAATTTGCTCAAAAAAATTTTGAACATGCATTTCATCTTTAATAGAAATTTGTTTTTCTATCTCTTGCATAATTGGCTATTTTAAGCTTTTTTGATGTCGTAACCGATAATATGAGATGGCAAAACGATGAGCTTCATCGCGAATTCGAAGAAGTAATTTCTTATCAACACTTAAATTTTCATCGGTAATAATCTCATCTTTATCTCTTTTAGGTCCTTTGGCAATGCCAATCACTGGAATATTCAATTTTAATTCTTTTAAAACTTCTTTCGCGCCATTGACTTGTCCTCTACCACCGTCAATTAAAATCAAATTTGGTTTTAACCATTCATTATGCTCAAAACGTCGTTGTAATACTTCGGAAAGCATCGCTACATCATTTGCACCTGTCACCGTCTTAATTTTAAATTTTCGATAATTATTTTTATCAATTAGACCCTCGGTAAAGACCACCATTGACCCCACCGCAAAACACCCAGAAATATTAGAAATGTCATAGGCCTCAATTCTTACTGGCACATCTTCCGGATGCTTTAAATCGTCTTCAGCAATTAAAGCCACGTCTTGAATATGCCGCAAGGCAAAAATAGTATCACGCAGCTTGGCCGCTTTTTCAAATTCCATTTTTTTGGCCAATTCTTTCATTTGTTTTTCAATATCGCGGATAACTTCTTTTTTATGACCTTTCAAAAAAAGTCTAATTTGTTTAATTGTTCTTTGGTAATCTTTTTGATCTATTTTTCCCGTGCAAACTCCTGGACACATTCCAAGATGATATTCGAAACAAGCTTTGCCAGAAAGCGGCTTGCAAGAAACACGAAAAGGAAAAATTTTGCGAAGAATTTGCAGCGCTTCTCTGACTTGACCGCTTGACGGAAAAGGCCCGAAAAATTCACCTTCGGGTAATTTTTGAGTAATTCGAGCTGGTATTATCCGGGGCCAATCTTCTTTGGTGATAAAAATACCCAAAAAAGTTTTATCATCTTTAAGTTTAATATTATATTTCGGTTTATATTTTTTAATTAAATTACTTTCCAAAAAAAGTGCTTCAATCACCGAATCAGTTTTTTGAATTTCAATTGATTTTATTTGTTCCAGCATTTTTTCTAATCGCGTTTCTTGCGGTCGTTGAAAATAACTCAAAACCCTGTGGCGTAAGCTTGAGGCTTTACCAATATACAAAGGACTACGTTTTCCGTCACGCATCATATAAATTCCCGGCACTTCCGGAAACTTTTTAATTTTGGCAATTAATTTAGAATTATCCATAGTTTTTAATTTTATCACTCTTATAGTGATTTGCAATTTAAAATGAGTTCAGCTAAAATCAGAACAGACTAAATCAGGGGGTGTACAATGTTAATAAAGTTAACAAAAGTTGATTATAGGATTTTACCACAATTACGGCAAGCACTGATTGATAACTGCCTAAGTATTAGAGAAGCCAAAGAGAGAATCAAAGAAGCCCTGCTACAATCTTCCTATCCAGAGCTGACGGAAATATTCGATCTTGTGCCATGGATTTCTGTCAATAATTCCTATGGCCTAGATGACAGAAAACCCGTCTTCAGGCTAAGAGATTTCGAACTCTATCTTGATCTTCCTATATTCGACGAAAATGAAGAGGCAGAAAAGAAACGAGCGACTGGCAATGGCATCTTTGAGAAAATCAAAATGCAAATGGAAGATGAGGGTAAATTACCCGTCGTCATTGGTCAGCCAGATCGCACTGTCATTCTTAAAAACTGTCTCAATGCCGGTACTGTTTTTGGTCTGCCAGAGGAAGTAGAAACCATCAAACAAAAACTCCTCAAGCCGTTCGAGAATGCTCGGATTATTGATTAGTACTATCGACCAGAACTTATCCTCTCAACTCACTTTCCTGCCCCATCATTATGACGGGGCTTTTAAATTGTTAACCCACCTTACCCTCATACCTGGTATGGGTGTAAACAGGTTAGACTAGTCGAATAAAAGTTTTTTAATTTGTGCTAATTCTCTTTGGTAAGATATTTGGTCGTTGACAAACTTACGATATGAAGTCGGTTTAATTTCTAGAATGTCATCAAATTGGCACATTTTCTGGCTATCTGCTACTTTTCCAAGATACTCACAATACGAAGAATACAACCACTTTTCAGGACATTCAACTAAATAAGTCGTGACTGGATTCAAATGGAGATATCTTATTAAATGATGCAATTGTTCGTCATTTTTAACCAAAACATTTTTAAATTTACTCTCCCATAATGGACCTTTTCTTTTATGTTTAGAATTAAAATATGAAGAATAGCTTTCTAAAATCTTTCTTAAGTAATTAGAGATTCCTTGGTCTGTTAACTGTTTTAGCACAAGATGAATATGTGTGGGCATAATACACCAAGCAATAATTTGAACTAATGGGTCATTATCTTTAGACACAATATTAACCGCATTAGTAAATCCTTTTTGTACCACTAATTGTAGTTCCAGAAAATCAGAAAATCTAAGATAATTTTCAGTTTTGTAGTACCGCACTAATTGCTGCATTCGTTCGTATTCATTTTCATCGTTAAAAATAACATACTCCGCAATACTTCGATTAAAAATGTGATAAATTTCCCCCTTCACCAAACAATCTTTTCTTTGCATATTTTCAGTATATCACCATCTAAACCATTTCCCCTCATACCCGGTATGAGGGTTGAAAGGTTAAATTATTTTTTCAAGATTTTTTGTAAAAATTGGCCTGTGTAGGATTTTTCAATAATAGCTACTTCTTCGGGAGTGCCGGAAGCCATAATTTTACCACCTTCGTTACCACCCTCAGGACCAAGATCAATAATATAATCGCAAGTTTTAATAACATCTAGATTATGCTCAATCACCACCACGGTGTTACCCGCATTAACTAAGCGATGTAAAACTTCAAGTAACTTTTTAATATCGTCAAAATGAAGACCAGTGGTCGGCTCGTCTAAAATATACAAAGTTTTACCAGTGGCGCGTCGCGCTAGTTCAGTGGCAAGTTTCACCCGTTGTGCTTCCCCACCAGACAAAGTGGTCGCCGCCTGCCCCAAATGGATATAACCTAGACCAACATCAGAAAGCGTTCTTAAAACATCGGCAATTTTTGGAATGCTCGAAAAGAAATCTAGCGCCTCCAAAACTGTCATTGCCAAAACATCAGCGATTGATTTGCCTTTAAATTTGACTTCTAGTGTTTCACGATTAAAACGTTTGCCCGCGCAAACATCGCAGGGGATATAAACATCAGGCAAAAAGTGCATTTCAATTTTTAAAGTGCCGTCACCCTGACAATTATCACATCGACCGCCGGCCACATTAAAACTAAATCTCCCCGGCTGATAACCACGCATCTTCGCCTCACGCGTCTTTGCAAACAGTTCTCTAATATAGGTAAAAACACCGGTGTAAGTCACTGGGTTCGATCGCGGCGTCCGACCAATCGGCGATTGATCAATAATAATACATTTGTTTAAATTTTCCACTCCTTCAAGTCGGGCATATTTGCCCGGTCGCTCTAAAGCACTCGAAATTTTACGCGCCACCGCTTTATATAAAATTTCGTTGACCAAACTTGATTTACCAGAACCAGAAACACCGGTGACACAAGTAAAAACACCTAATGGAAAATGAATATTAAGATTTTTTAAATTGTTTTCATTCGCCCCAACAATGGTTAAAAATTTATCTTTAATTTTACGACGATTTTTAGGTATTTCAATCTTTTTCTTGCCAGATAGATATTGACCCGTAACCGATCTTGGTTCTTTGATAATTTCCGCCAAATCACCCATCGCCACAATTTCCCCACCATGACTACCCGCACCCGGTCCGATATCAACAATTAAATCCGCTTGGCGCATTGTTTCTTCGTCATGTTCAATCACAATGACGGTATTACCTAAATTTCGTAAATGATTTAACGCTTCCAGGAGACGATCGTTATCACGCGCATGTAGACCAACCGAAGGTTCGTCAAGAATATATAAAACACCAACAAGACCAGAACCAATTTGAGAAGCAAGACGAATACGTTGTGCTTCACCACCAGCTAACGTAAAAGCTGTCCGATCTAAAGTTAAATAATCCAAACCAACATTAACCAAAAACTTTAGACGCGCTTTAATTTCTTTTAAAATTCTTTCGGCAATTAAGATTTCTTTGGGTGAAAGTTCAAGATTTTCGAAAAATTCCAAAGTATTTTTAACCGACATTTGAGTGACTTCCGAAATATTTTTAGTGCCAACTTTAACTAGCAAACTTTCTTTTTTAAGTCGTCGGCCCTCACACAAGTCACAAGGTGTTTGGCTCATATATCGTTCAATTTCTTTCCTCACATTATCCGACTCTGTTTGACGATAGCGTCGTTCCAACAAAGGAATAATGCCTTCAAATTTGACCCAAAAAACATTGGAATGGCCATGAGAAAAGTAACGCACTTTAAGTCGCTCCGGTAAGGACGAGCCATACAAAATAGTCTCTAAATGCTCACTATGTAAATTTTTAATTGGCGCATGCTCCGAAAAACCAAAATGTTCCGTCACCGCTCTTAAAATTGCACCGTAATAATTATTTGTTTTATAGTTTAAGGGTACAATTGCTCCTTGAGCAACGGAAAGATTTTTATCTGGAATCACCAAATTGGGATCAATTTTCTTCTGTACCCCCAAACCATCACATTTTTCACAAGCACCATACGGACTATTAAAAGAAAATATCCGTGGTTCGATTTCAGGTAGTCCCACCCCGTGCTCCGAACAAAGTAAATTTTGATTTAATAAAATTTCTTTATCCTCATGGACAATCAGAACCAGACCATCGGCTAATTTGACTGCTTGCTCAATAGCATCAGTAATTCGACCGATATTTTCAGCCGTAATTTCTAAATTGTCAACAACAATTTCAATTTTGTGTTGCGTGTAACGAGAAAGAGTAATTTTTTCTGAGAGATCTTTAGTCTTGCCATTAATCCGGGCTTTAGAAAAACCACGACGGAAAAAATCGTTTAATAATTGATGATATTCCCCTTTTCGACCACGAACAATTGGAGCTAAGACTGTAATTTTGCCGGAATTTAAATCTAAAACTTTTTCCACCATCTGTTCCAAAGAAAGCTTAGTAATTGATTTGCCACAGACGGGACAATGTGGCACGCCAATCCGCGCATATAAAACTCTTAAATAATCGTAAATTTCCGTCACTGTCCCGACGGTTGAGCGAGGGTTGTGAGAAGCCGCTTTTTGATCAATCGAAATGGCCGGCGAGAGTCCTTCAATTGAATCCACATTGGGTTTTTCCATTTGACCCAAAAACTGCCGAGCATAACTGGATAAAGATTCTAAATAACGCCGCTGGCCTTCGGCAAAAATTGTATCAAAAGCCAAGGTAGATTTTCCAGAACCGGAAAGCCCCGTAAAAACAATTAATTTGTGGCGCGGCAATTCTAAATTAATATTTTTTAGATTGTGCTCGCGCGCGCCTTTGATAATAATAGTTTCTTTCATATTTTATTTTGCTTGCCCCGCATATGACGCACTGTCATAACAGGACGAAGTCCGTTTGACAGTAAGAAATTGTGCGGGGTCTTGCATAGCATCTTATTATAGACGAGGTTCACTTAAAAATCTAGCTTAAACCTTGACAAATGGCATTATTTAAGATATAATATTAAAAACGAAATGGGAGGGATGCAGTGATGAATAGATATATTCAGTTCGAGTGTCTGACAACCACCGACGTCCTTTTTACTTTCAAAATGAAGGAAGCCAATTGTTGTCGAGACAGTAAAGTTAGACTTTACCTTGCCGAAAAGCAAGCGCGCAAAATCATTAGGAACAAAGAATTATCTGGCCAACTTTTCAGTATAACGATGCTTCCCCTGCCTCCAAAAACCCCGATCAACCCCACTTTGCCTTGGTAGAATTTCACCAAGGCATTTTATTTAATGTCCACCTCGTAGGTGGACATTGGTTTAAAAACGTATTGACAGCTACATTATTTTCTAGTAAAATGTTAGCTAGTTCGTTGACAAGTGAAAACTTGCTATTACTTCAAAGAGGTGACTGCGATGAAGGTTTACACTCGGTTGGCAAAATCCGCCGCTTTCGGCGGAGTAGTAACGGCAATTACGATGTACTGTCTGGTCCGATTTGGATTAAACTTGATCTGGGCCGGACATATCGCTTTTCTGATCGGAGCGATAGTCAGTTACTTTGGCTACCGATTCGATGAAGTGCTTTTAGCGATACCATCGGCCGTTCATGAAGGAGCGCCAGGATTTCTGGAAGCGATGATCAAAATAGCGCATAATTCCGTGGTTTGGACAATTGACCAACTTAAAAATCCAAGATATAGCTTGATTCCATACGTAGCTTGGATGATTAGTTCTGCATTTCTGACTTGGTTTTTCGTTTTACTTTTACTAAGTCATAGCAACCATAGATCAAACGTATTTTGTATTCTCTTCGAAGCATTATACATTGGTTGTGTATGTTGCACACTTTCTGCGATGATAGCTGCGATTATTTATACCGTCGCGAGAAGTTCATTCAGATATGCTTGCCAGGAACGAGAAGAGATCCTTAAAAAGTGGATTTCTTATTTTGGTGCACCGTACGGAAAATGGTCTATTGATCTATATAATTGGAAAAGAATAAACATGATCGCAGATCACGCAGAGCTCGCGACCACAGTTTACACCTGGCCCAAGCTCTTGGCCCTATATCTTGATGCAGCCAGAGGCGCTGGATTCTGGATTCGTGATGAATGTAACTGGGCAGCCTACAAGATAAGCCGGATTGATCGAGTACAGGCCAAGATTAAAGCAGTAGCGAAAGCTTTGTTCTGGCGGATCCATACCACCGAACGAATGGTGGTAGCGATCTACGGCCCACTCGGTGGAATAATTGGCTTTCTGGTCGTTTATTACAATTGGCGACTGTCGCCATTGTTCTTACTAGATGTTCTGGTGATAAGCGCGCTCGTTTCCGCTGGCCTTGCCTGCGCTGCCTATCGTCTGATTTCAGTAGTTGCAATCAGGCGACAAGTTTACTAGATTTTCGATATCTTAACTGGGCCCTCGGTTTTTCCGGGGGCTTTTTCTTATTTAATTTTATACGTCTGTCAATAATAACGCGATCGCGTTATTATTTAAAAATTCTAATATTATCTAATTTTAATTTTTCTAAGCTGGATAATTTCATCGCGTAAAATGGCCGCTTTCTCAAATTCTAAATTTTGGGCGGCTTTTTTCATTTCTCCTTGCTTAAATTTCAAAACCTTCGGCAAATCTTCTAAGTTTTCGATTTTTTCATATTCTGGTGTGACCTTCGGTTTTAATTCATGGTCCACAATTGTCTTGATGGCTTTTTGAATGGTGGTTGGCGTAATGTGGTGTTTTTGATTATACTCCGTTTGAATTTTCCGGCGACGATTGGTCTCACCAATAGCACGCGCCATTGAGCCAGTAATGTTGTCTGCATATAAAATCACTCGGCCAGAAACATTTCTGGCCGCCCGACCAATGGTTTGAATTAAAGACACTTCGCTGCGTAAGAATCCTTCTTTATCAGCATCTAAAATGGCCACCAATGTTACCTCCGGTAAATCCAAACCTTCGCGCAATAAATTAACACCCACTAAACAACTGAACTCTCCCTTTCGTAAATTTTCTAAAATCCCCACGCGATCCAAAGTATCTACTTCACTGTGAAGATATTCTGATTTAATTTTATTTTCTCGCAAAAGTTCCGACAAATTTTCGGCCATTCGTTTCGTCACAGTTGTCACCAACACTCTTTCATTTTTTTTGGCGCGGATTTTGATTTCGGAAATTAAATCCTGGATTTGATTTTTAGTCGGCCGAATTTCAATTTCTGGATCAACTAATCCCGTCGGTCGAATGATTTGTTCCACAATTTTTTGAGATTGTTGTCTTTCATACGAAGCGGGCGTAGCCGTGGTAAAAATTACTTGTTTTATTTTTTGTTCAAATTCCGGAAACTTCAAAGGTCGGTTGTCGTAAGCAGAAGGCAAACGAAACCCATTTTTGACTAAGGCATCTTTGCGGGATTTGTCGCCCGCAAACATTCCTTGAATTTGAGGCACAGTGACATGCGATTCGTCAATCACTAATAAAAAATCTTCTGGAAAGTAATCAATTAAAGTATAAGGTGGCTGACCAGGCAAACGTCCGGTTAAATATCTTGAGTAATTTTCGATTCCCGGACAATAACCAATTTCTTTAAGCATTTCTAAATCGAAATTTGTCCGACGCTCTAGTCTTTCAGCCTCCAGAATTTGATTATTTTTTCGAAAATATTTCAATCTTTCAGCTAATTCTTTTTTAATTTCTCTTGATGCTTTTTCAAGCGATAAAGGCTCAACCACAAAATGTTTGGCCGGATATAAAGTTAGATTCTTTTCTTCCGAGATTTTTTTCATCGTTAAATTTTCAAAAAGAGTAATTTTGTCAATAATATTTTCTTCAAATTCAATTCTAATAATTATTTCTTGATCTATCGGTATAATTTCTAGCGTTTCCCCATGCAGACGAAACCGACCACGTTCCAAAATTTCACTACGCGTAAAATAGAGCTCCACTAACCGTTTAATAATTTCATCACGATTAACGGTTGCTCCTTTTTGGAAATTTAAAAATGATTTGGAATAAATTTCGGGATCACCTAAACCGTAAATACAAGAAACGGAGGCCACAATAATACAATCTTTTCGAGTTAATAGCGCTTGGGTGGCCGCATGACGAAGTCGTTCAATTTCTTTATTAATTTCGACTTCTTTTTCAATATAAACATCGGCCGATTCGAGATAGGCTTCTGGCTGATAATAATCATAATACGAAACAAAATATTCAACTGCCGCTTTGGGAAAAAATGTCCGAAATTCAGAGGTTAGTTGCGCCGCTAAAGTTTTATTGTGAGCAATTACTAGGGTTGGCCTTTGGAGCTTTTCAATTACTTTAGCAATCGTAAAAGTTTTCCCAGAGCCTGTGGCACCTAAAAGAGTTTGGAAACGATATTTCTTTTCCAAACCTTCAGTTAATTCTTTAATCGCTTTCGGTTGATCACCGGCTGGTTTAAATTGTGAAGCAAATTTAAAATTCATGAAATTTTATTTTGAGCATAAGCGAAAAATTTAATTACCACTTACACACACGGACATCAGTCCGTGAATAGTAATTTTAACACAAATTTATAGATAACAAAATCCCCCCGTTTTAAAATATCGAGGGGATTTGTTTTAAATCAACGAACTCTTATTCGGTTTCTTCTTCCTCTTCTTCGTCAGTTTCTTCCGTTTCTTCTGTACCTTCACCATCGGTTTCTTCCGCTGGTTCTTCTACTTCACCTTCTGTGTCTTCGACTTCGTCGGCTGTGGTGGCATCGGCGTCGTCTGCATCTGTTGTTTGAGATGCTACTTGATCTTGATCCATTTAACCTCCAAAAAATTAATCTTTGTTTTTTCTATTATCAAAAACATCGAATATTTTGTCAACCCCCATTAATTTTTCTTGTTTTTCATTCCTTTTCTTTAACTCTAGGCTATTTTCTTTTAAAGTTTTCTCGCTTAGAACGATTCGATAAGGAATTCCCAGTAAATCAGCATCGGAAAATTTCACCCCGGCGCTCACATCGCGATCATCAAACAAAACTTCCACGCCTTGTTCTTGGAGTTTTCGATATACTTCCTCGCCTTTCGAGCCTTCCAAATCAATTAAATAAACTTTGGCCGGCGCGACATTTTCGGGCCATAAAACACCATTTTCATCATGATTTGTCTCCACTATCGCTGCAATCAAGCGATCAAGACCAATACCATAACACCCCATTAAAACCGGTAAAAGTTTTCCTTTTTCGTCAGTAAAATTAAGACCAAATTTGATACTATAACGATCGCGTAATTTAAAAATATGAGCTAATTCAATACCTTTTTCTTCCTTCAAGTCTTTACCACAAATACAAACATTACCTTCCGGTGCTACTTCTGTGTTATATGCTTTACCACAAACACAGACTAAAATTCGATCTTCACCAGCAGGCGTAATAACCATAAACTCTCGTGAATCATTACCACCCATCATCCCCGAAGCCGCCTCTACCATAATCGCTTTAAGACCAACTCTTTGGAAAATTTTCTTATAAGCGCCAACAAAATCATCAAATGTTTTGTCTAATTGTTCTTCAGTGGCATGAAAACTATAAGCATCCTGCATATTAAAATCGCGCAGACGAATTAGACCACCGCGCGGTCGTGCTTCGTAACGAATTTTTTTAGAAATTTGATTTAATGTAAATGGCAGATCAGAAAAAGATTGAATTTTAGATTTTGCTAGAGGAGTCATTACTTCTTCATGAGTCATGGCTAAAACAAATTCCGCTTCTTTAGAAGTATTAACTTTTAACAATTCTTCGCCAATTTCAGAGAATCTACCGGAAATTTTCCAAAGTTCAGCCGGGTGCAAAACCGGCAACGATACTTCTTGACAACCAATTTTATCCAATTCTTCCCGAATAATCTGAACGATTTTTTCATAAATTATAAATCCAAGCGGCTGGTAAGCAAAAATACCTGAACCAACTTGGTAAATAAAAGAGCCACGTTCTAATAACGCTTGGTTAATAGACTGTGCTCCCCGCGGTGTTTCCTTTTTAGTTTTAATAAATGATGCTGAATAACGCATAGTTACATTCTATCTAATTTATCTAAATCTTAAAATATCTCGAAAAATTATGGCCAACATTAAAATAATTAAAATAACAAAACCAATGGTATGAATTAAGTTTTCTACTTCTTGACGGACAACTTTTTTACGGAAAATTCCTTCCAAACCTAGAAAGAGAATTTTTCCACCATCTAAAGCAGGGAATGGCAAAATATTAATAATACCTAAATTAATAGAAAGAATAGCTAAAAGTTGCAAGATATAAATCCAACCAACTTTTAAGGCGCTGGCGGTAAAATTGTAAATCCCCACCGGTCCCACCACACCCGCACCTGCTTCACCGGTAGTACCTGTCGTAAAAAGACTTCTCACAATTTGCCATAAAACCACAAAAATTACAGCGATACTTTTACCCACTTCCACGATAGCCGTCACAAAAGCTTTATAAACTGGTTGTTTAACTTTCGTTACCGAAACTGCTCCCACGCCCAATGGCGCATCACCGGTCGCTAATGTCACTTCGTAAGTTTTAGTTTGACGATTCTTCTCCACCTCCAGCGTTACTTTCTGACCAGCATGACTTTTAGTAAATTGCTGTAAATCGTTCGGCGTAGAAAAACCTTTTAAAATATTGCCTGATTCCAGACCAATTTCCGCCGCCGCCGAATTTGGTACGACTTCAACTACCATCACTTCAGATTTTTTTTGTCCCCCAAGTGTTGAAGGATCAGATACCAACGGCGTCATCCCCACGCTAAAACCAATTGTTAAAACAATCACTGCCAGCAAAAAATTCATTAAAACACCGGTGACAATAATTAATATTTTTTGCCAAATCTTTTTAGAGTAATATGAACCCGACGCTTTAATATTCTCATTTTCACCCAACAGACTAACATAACCCCCCAAAGGAATCGCATTAAAAGAATATCGAGTGCCATGATATTTCTTGGAAAAAAGCCGTGGTGGAAAACCAAAAGCAAATTCCTCTACTTTAACTTTTAATAATTTGGCCACAATAAAATGACCAAACTCGTGAATTAAAATAAGAATGGCCAAGATAGCAATAAAAATTACTATGGTTAAAAACATTTAGATCGTCCTAATTTCTTTTTCTTTATCTTCGAGTAATTTATTAATTTTTAAACTAAAATCTTCAATTTGCTT
>JAMCZU010000018.1 GCA_023485405.1 Patescibacteria group bacterium | reverse complement strand
TTCTCAAGATGGGGGAGATCGGTTATATCGCCACCGGCGCTAAAGATTTAAGTGAGATCCTGGTTGGTGACACCGTTGTTTTGGACTCCCCCTCTTTGGTCTCCCCTATTTCCGGATTTAAAAAACCGCAACCAATGGTATATGCAAGTATTTATTCTACCGGTGATGATACTAACCTGCTTCGAAAATCGTTAGAAAAACTTAAACTTAATGATTCCAGTTTAACTTTTGAGCCCGAAAATTCTTTAAGTTTTGGTTATGGTTTTCGTTGTGGTTTTTTGGGTTTGTTACATTTAGAGATCACTAAAGTTCGACTAGAGCGAGAATATAATTTAGATTTGATTGTCACTCAACCCCAAGTTTATTACGAAAAAAAAGTTGTTTCTGGCCATGAGGAATATGAAGAACCTTGGGTTGATTTAGAAATTATCACTCCCAAAGAATATCTCGGGCCAATTATGGAACTTGCTCAAAATAAAAGAGGGATTTACAAAAATACAAAATTTATTTTAGAAAAAGCGATTTTGTTTTACGAAATGCCTTTATCGGAAATTATTATTGATTTTTATGATAAATTAAAATCCGTTTCTTCCGGCTATGCGTCGCAAAATTATGAAATAATTGGTTGGCGGCCGGGTGATTTAGTTAAGCTTGATATTATGATCGCTGGTGAAAAAATTGAAGAATTTTCTCGCATTGTCCCCCGCTTACAAGCACAGAGTGAAGCGCAAAAAATGGCTTTAAAATTGAAAGATTTAATTCCACGACAAATGTTTGAAATCGCCATTCAAGTAGCCGTCGGTGGAAAAATTTTAGCCCGTGAAAATATTTCGGCAATGAAAAAAGATGTCACCGCTAAGCTTTATGGTGGTGATGTCACTCGAAAAAACAAACTTTTAAAAAAGCAAGCCAAAGGTAAAAAAAGAATGAAAACATTTGGTCGGGTGGAAATTCCGAGCAATGTTTTTATTGATCTCTTGAAATCTTAATATCTTTTTAGTCTTCTGTAACAGATGATTTTTTGATAGAATAAAAATATGAAAAAAGAATATTTATTTGTTATTCTTGCAGGTATATTATCGGGTCTGATTGTTTTTGGAGGCCAAATATTCGCCAATAAAGGACTTTCGGCTCTTGAAATATCTATAATTCCTTTTGCTCTTGGTGCCTTAACACTTTTACCATTAATTCTATTAAAAAAAGATTATTTATTAAAAAAGAATATCTTTTGGCTGATGGTGCTTTACGGTGCAGTTGGTGCTGGTACAATTATTGGTCAATATACTTCGTTGTTCTTCGGTATTCCTGTCGCGATAGTTGTGCTTCTATTATATTCTCAACCACTTTGGACAACCCTGATTTGTCGTTTCGGACTAAAAGAAAAAGTTGTTATTAGAGAAATTATTGCTTGTATTATAGTTTTGATTGGCATACTCATTCTTATAAATCCTTTTAAGGCGATCGGACATTATAACTTAATTGGTTTAGTTTTGGCTCTAATTGGTGGGCTATCTTTATCTGGTTGGATTATCGTTGGTAGTATATTATCTAAAAAAGGAAGCCATCCAATTAGCTCGCAGTTTTTTGGTGTGACTTTTTCAGTTATTTTACTTAGTATTTTTATTCCTTTTTCAAATTATTTAGGATTACCACAGTCTTTAATTGCTTTTCACTTAAATTTACCTCTTATGACTTGGTTTTGGTTGGTTATCTTCAGTATTTTTGCGGTAACTATAAGTCAAGTTTCCTATCTTTATGGTGTTAAAAAAATAGCGTCCGTTGATGCTGGGATTATTATGCTTTTAGAGCCAGTAGTAGGAGCGATTTTGGCTGCTTTGTTTTTAGGCCAAGTGATAACTTTAAATATACTTGTTGGTGGTATCTTAATTTTAATAGCAAATTATTTAGTTATTACAAAATAATTACACATAAAAACTTACACATCCGATGTGTAAAGGCTGATGTGTAAAGTTATATTTAATATCTTTCGAACTAAGCCCAAATCATCTATACTAGATATAAGATGATTAGTAATTTTAATGAACTTAAAGATCCAACCCTACCTTTAAGTGACATTCTGGCAAAACTTGAAACCAAAGAAAACGGGCTAACTATTGAAGAGGCTAAAAAAAGACTTCTTCAGTATGGTTCGAATCAAATCGTTAGTCAAAATGAAAAAGGGGTTATTTTAAAGTTTCTTTCAAAATTTACCAGTCCCCTCATTGTGATGCTAATTTCCATTGCCATCCTCTCTTATTTTTTTGGTGAAAAAATTAATTCTATGATCATTCTTCTGATGGCTCTTTTAAGTGGTGTTCTTTCGTTTATCCAGGAATACCATGCTTCAGAAAGTGCTAAAAAACTAAATGCGATGGTAAAAATTGTTGTCAGAGTTTGGCGTTCCGGACAAAAAAAAGATATACCTTTGGCCGAGATTGTTCCGGGTGACGTTGTGGAATTGACGTCAGGGAAAATGATTCCAGCTGATTTACGAATTATTTCCAGTCAAAATTTATTTATCAATCAAGCAGTTTTAAATGGCGAAGCTTTTCCAGCAAAAAAAAATCCGAGCCAAGGATTTAAAAAGGCTGAATCACTTTGGGATAACGATAATTTGGCTTTTATGGGTTCTAATATTGCCAGCGGCACTGGTACAGGATTAGTTTTACAAACTGGCAAGAATACTGAATTTGGCAAGCTTTCTCATGAAGTGACTAAAATTGGAGGGCAGACTTCTTTTGAAAAAGGAATCAATAATTTTTCATGGTTAATGATTAAATTTACCTTTGTTTTAGTGATTATTATCTTTATTATTAATGCCATTTTTAAAGGTAATATTCTTGATTCCCTTCTTTTTTCATTAGCAATTGCGGTGGCTTTAACGCCAGAAATGTTGCCGATGATTGTCGCCATTAATCTTTCAAAAGGAGCAATCGATATGGCTAAAAAGAAGGTGATTGTTAAAGAATTAAGAGCAATTCAAAATTTTGGGGCGATGGATATTTTATGTACTGACAAAACTGGAACGTTGACAATTAATGAAATAGTATTAATTAAACATTGTGACCCGCAAGGAAAAGAAAGTGATGAACTTTTGCGTCTAGCCTATTTAAGCAGCCATTTTCAAGAAGGTTCAGAAAATCTTTTCGACAGAGCAATTCAAAACCATAAAAAATTTGATTCATCTAACTGCCGAAAAATTTATGAAATTCCGTTTGATTTTTCCAGACGGCTTTCCTCGATAGTTCTAAAAATTGATGCAAAAAAGCAGCTTATATCCAAAGGAGCGCCGGAAGAAATCTTTTCTCGATCGAATAAATATTTAGTTAATGATAAAATAAGTCCTTTAACAACAGAGGTAAAAAATGATCTTCAAAAACTTTATGATGATTATAGCCGAGATGGATTTAGAGTTTTGGGTTTAGGCTTTAAAGAGGTTGAAGAAAAATCAGACTATTCGGTTACTGATGAAAAAGATTTAACTTTTGTTGGCTTTGTGGCTTTTTTGGATCCGCCTAAACCAACGGCGAAAGATGCAATCGAATTATTAAATTCCTATAAAATAGATTTAAAAATTTTATCAGGCGACAACGAATTAGTCACTCGAAAAATCTGTAGCGAAGTAGGAATTAAGATTAGTAATGTTTTAAGCGGAGAAATGATTGAAAAGTTAAACGACTTACAGCTTCAAGCAGAGATTGAAAAGGTCAATGTTCTTATTAGGCTTTCGCCGATGCAGAAAAAAAGAGTGATCGAAGTTTTAAGAAACCAACATACAGTTGGCTTTTTAGGTGATGGTATCAACGATGCGCCGGCTTTGCGGGCAGCTGATGTGGGAATTTCAGTGGATAATGCTTTCGATGTTGCCAAAGAGACGGCAGAAATTATTTTGTTAGAAAAAGATTTATCAATTCTTGGTAATTGTGTTGTTGAAGGCCGAAAAACATTTGCCAATATCATTAAATACATTAAAGTCGGCTCAAGCTCTAATTTTGGCAATATGCTTAGTATGTCAGGGGCAAGCATTTTTTTACCATTTTTACCAGCTTTACCAAGCCAGCTTTTACTAAATAATTTTCTTTATGATGTTTCTCAGGTGGCTTTACCAACGGATAACGTTGACACTGATTATCTCATCCAGCCGAGGCCATGGGATATAAAATACATTAAGGAATTTATGCTTTTTGTGGGTCCAGTTAGTTCTATTTTTGATTTTACAACTTTTGGCGTGATGTGGTATGTTTTTCACGCCTCGCCAGAATTATTTCGGACCGGTTGGTTTGTGGAATCTTTGTGTACCCAAATTTTAGTCATTTTTATTATTAGAACTAAAAAAATTCCTTTTATTCAAAGTCGGCCGAGTAAAACTTTAATTTATACGACCTTGAGTATTGTTTTATTAACTTCATTTTTACCTTATAGTCCAGTTGCTCGGTATTTTGGTTTTGAACCCTTGCCGATATTGTTTTTCGGATTTTTACTGGGCATTGTGGTTTTAAATATGTTATTGACTCAAATTGTCAAAAATTGGTTTATTAAAAAATTTGGTTTTGAATAAAAAATCCGCCAGCTGGCGGATAGAAAGGAATTAAATGTCTCAAAATCACGAGCCGGAAAACATTAATATTCTTCACAAAAAAGCGCTAGGGACCCAGGACAAAATTGCGTTGAGAATAACCACGGCCATTGGTACGATGTATGCCGTTTATTTTTTTGCTCTTTTTATGGTTGGTTGGATGTTTTGGCAGACCCATTTTGGCGGTAAACCGTTCGATCCCTATCCTTTTGCTTTTCTTTTGTTTTTGGGAAACATCGTCCAACTGCTTTTGATGCCGCTGATTATGGTAGGTCAAAATATTCAAGGAAAACACGCGGAAATTAGGGCCGAAGAAGAGTACAAGACAACTAAAACGAGCTATCACGATATTGAGCATATTTTAGATCGTCTCGAAGCACAAGACAAAGAATTACTTCGTCAAACTAAACTTTTAGAAGAGATCATCAAAAGTCGTCGTTGAAATACTAAAATACACCTCGAAGGTGTATTTTAGGTGACTCTACGGATAATATTATTGACTATTTATTTCTCTTAGACCTTCTAAATAACCTTCTCTTATTTGACGTAGTCCGTCTTGCTTTGCTTTTATTACTTCCCGAATGGCTTGGTTGCGGGCTCTAACTATTTGAGTTCTTTCGGTGCTAGTAGTGGCTGATTGCATCATTATTCGAAACTGTGTTCCAATTGTTTTAATCGCTTCATTAGCTGCTTGGTTAATCGAGTGAATTCCTTGAACATATACTCTTCTTAGTTCTTGTCGGGCTAAGCTTTTCTGCTGTTTTGCTGATGTTGTGTCAGTGGAAGCGACAGTATCTCCAGAAGAAGCGGCATAGGCTGGACTAACAAAAATAAAAGTAAAAAATGATAGAACAAAGATTGCCAAACTAATTTTAGCAATTTTTTTAATTATTTGAGTCATTCTGATCCTTTTTAATAAAAAATAATCGACCTTTATTTTATAATATCAAAATATTATCAATAAACATAACCCATTTAATCAAAAAGCCATGGACTTGAAAGCCCATGGCGAATTCGAAAGTGTTCTATGAAATACGATAAAGATCAATGGTGCTATCTGAGTTTAAACGATAATTGCCGGCATAGATTGATGGTTCTTGGCCATTGACAGTGTATCGCCAATTATCAGTAATACCATTGATGGTGGTTTCGTTGTCCCCTTTTTTATACGGAAATGCTGCCGCGATTGCTTCAATGACCGTACTATTAGAGTTTATTTCGATGTTTCGGCTACTTCCTTCGAGATTGACTTGGGTTTTAATTTGGGATGAACCGCCTCCACCACCACAACCGCTGATGCAAAAAGCACCGAAAAGAATCAAAAATTCACGTCTTTTCATCTGTTACCCCCATCACTGGAATTATCAGTTGATTGTTTCGGTATGAATGCCTGCTTTTTCGGCCGCTGACATAAGCTCACCGTCAGGCACGCCGTCGGTTGAACTCATAATAAAAATACCACTTTCGCCATTTTTCTTAACTAGCGCGAGTGTTTGTAACTGATCTTCGTCGAAGACACCATCTAGCCAAATAACCGAAGGATAAATTGTCCATGTACCGTCAGGTTCAAGTTTCTCTACTCGACGCAGGATATGAACTTGCTTATGTAAAGTTGGGTCGTAATTACAAAAACAAGGCAACAAAACGGTATCGTCAGTATCGTACCTAACAGTGATTTTCGATTCAGGGTCTTGGTTCCCACTTCGAATATCAAACATTTTCCGTTCTTTGATTGCCAAGGTACGCGTCCTCCTTTTTGTTGTACCGATTTTTCATCGTACTTTAAAAATTTGGCAAAGTCAAAAAACAAGATTTTAGCCCACGTCTTAAATAGATTATTTTATTTCTGACTTGAGTGCTGTGTCAATTTCTTGCCCTAATTGATTAATATTTTTAGTAGTTAATGTTTCGAGGGATTTTTGCCAAGAGCTGGACGTTTTAAGATCGGTTAAAAATTTTCCCCAGAAATCTTGACCATAATTTTTTGTCATATACCAAACAGTAAAAGTGCCTTGACCACGGCAGAGACCATTAAGATCTTCATTGCTAATATATCCTTGGCAGTTTTTGCCTAGATCGTCCAAACTCATTAATGGAGGATTACTTGTTTTTGCCGCTTTTTTTAAAAGATCGGCAAAATATATTTCTCTTAAAGGATCGTAATCAACTCCTGCGTTATACATATATTCAGCGTGATAAGCCATGCCTTCGTTGAGAAATCCAGGGAAATTATCCATTAGTTGACCACCACCTAAAAATCCATTAATGGCGGCATGAGTACCTTCATGAATAATAACACCCTCTCCTTTTTTTGGATCATCGAACGGTTTGTATAAATAGATTTTACCATTTGGCGCTGAACCATCGCCAATTTGAACATTTTCTTTACCGCCGGGAAATTCAGCAATTTTGACATATTCATCAACCGTTAACGGCAGATAGACAGACGTATTTTGCGGTGTAATGCCGTAATAAATTTTATAATATTGATCAACTGCTTTTTTTAAAACATCTAAAGTTTTGTCGGCATTAGTATTGTCACCAGTGTGGTAATAAACGGTATAATAAGTGTTTGATTTTTTCAGTTCAAAGCCAGTTTGGTCTGAAGAGCTCTCTGGGTTAGTGGTTGTAGGTGGTTTTGATGATGAAGAAGATGGTTGCCCTTTTTTTAAACCTCCAAGAAATAAAATTAATCCACCACCAACAATCACAATAACAATAAATATTAAAATAAATTTAACCCATTTTGCCATTTTTCTCCCATACATACACGGATCTTTAATTTGAAGATTTTAGCTTAAATCCAAAGAAAATTAATGATAAACCAATAATTAAAGCATAAATACCAACAAGCCAAATGGTGGCTGTAACAGTGAAAAGTGGGTAGACAAGAATTATAATACCTAAAATAATCGACAAAACGCCAGTTACGCCAATAAAAATTTTACCTGGTGCGGCCCAAGTAGCAGTGATACTGGCTAGAAATTCGAAAATACCAGTAATAATCGCCCAAAAAGCAACAATATAGATCAAGATTACTAAAGTGAGTGAAGGCCAGGCAAAGACAAAGATACCGGCGGCCAAAGAGATGATTCCTTCTAACAAGAGAATCCACCAATTTTTGTGATCACTGGCAGCCATTAGCGAAGCGATGACGGTGAAAAGTCCATCCAAAAGCAAGTAAATTCCCAAGAAAATCAAAAGAAGACTTAAGGTAAAACCAGTGGCCAAAAATGCCAATAAAGCAAATAAGATGGCCACAGTTCCTCTTATAAGAAATGCCCACCAATGTTTAGCTAATTTTTTCTCATTCATTGAGACCTCCTTTCTTTTATTATAACTTAATTCTAAAAAAACAGTACAATCGAAAAAATAATACCATGTTTAAATACTTATTTCAAAGATTTTATTTTTAAAAGAAAAACCGGAAATTAATTTTACTTCCGATTTAGAAACATTAAAATATTCGGCTAAAAGTTTGCTGATGGCCTTATTAGCCAGTCCTTTGATTGGTGGTGCGGTGACTGAAACTTCAAAATGATTTTCGTCTATTTTTTGAACTAAATTATTTTTTGCCCGTGGTTTGGCAAAGACAAATATTTTCATAATATATTAATTAAAAACTAAAATCGGCTTATTACAGCCGATTTTAGAAAGCTTAATGCAAAATGCCAGCTAAGTGTAAAAGCCAGAGGAAAAGGCCGAGCGGGACGATAAAGATCGCCCAACCAAGCGATAATCCAACTGGTGAGCCCCATTCATCCCATCGCGATCTTCGCCATAATGGATACTTCTCGTCTCTTGCACTTTCCCATGCATTTTTTTCAATGTCTTGCATGTATTTTTGCTTTTCTTCTTTGTCCATTTTTACTCCGAATTATTGATTTTTAATGACTATTCAATTCGACCTTCCGCAAAGAGACGGATGAATAGTTTGGGGCCCTTGAATTTTTTAATTGGACTCCTTTGATTGTCTCAAGGGAAAGACAGGAGTATATTACCAATGATTAAATTATATCAAACCTTATTAAAATTTCTAGTCTCTATATTCAGACGCCCACACTCTCAATTAAAAAATAACGCCAAGCGGCGTATTTTCGATGGAGGGCCAGGTGAGAATCGGACTCACGACAAATTGCTTAAAAGGCAATTGCTCTACCACTGAGCTACTGGCCCGTAACAAATTTATTTTACCTTAAATTGTTAAAAATTTCAAGAGGAGTTAGATTTGTTGTAGTACAATTGATATAATTAAAACAGGAGGAAAAAATGCCTTGTTTATTTGCCATCATTGGTGCCTTTGCACCGCGTTTGGCTTTTATTCTTTTGTGGATTTTTACACCACTTGTAAGTAGAGTCTTTGGCAATATTGTCTTACCAATTTTAGGTTTTATTTTTTTACCATTTACAACTTTGTTTTATGTTTTAGTGGCGTCTTCTCTTGGTCAAAATAATATTTGGGGTTGGCTACTAATTTTAATTGGTTTCTTGCTTGATTTAAGAAGCTATTCAGATATTAATTCTGGCCGCCAAAAATAATTACAAAAATGAAAATAGCAGAAAGCACAATTGATGATTGGTGGGTATTCCCGGGTTTCAAGTTGGAGAAAGTAGCAACTGGTTTAGAATTACCGGTGAATATTGCTTTTGTACCAAATCCTGGTCAAAATCCTCAAGATCCTCTTTTATATCTGAGTGAGCTTTATGGTCAAGTTAAGGTTATAACTCAAGATTTGACGGTTCACACTTATGCCAATGGCTTACTTAATTACAAACCAGATTATAAATTTCCAGGTACAGGTGAATCGGGTGTTATTGGGATTGTGGTTGAACCTAAAAGTGGTGATCTTTTCTTATCAATGATTTATGCAGATATGGGAGAATTTAAATCCAAAGTAGTCAGGACTTCTAGCCATGATGGTCTAAAAATTGAATCTCAAACAACTATTATTGATAATATCCCTTCAGTTCATGCCGCTCATCAAGTTCAAGCTTTAACCATTGGATATGATAAAAAACTTTATGTTAATTTAGGCGACGGCATGATTGATTCAAAAGTAGCTCAGGACGAGACGGATTTGAGAGGAAAAATTTTGCGGATGAATTTTAATGGAACGATACCTACTGATAATCCAAATCCTGAAAGTCTCATTTATGCCAAGGGTTTTCGTAATCCTTTTGGGGCAACTTGGCGGAAAAGTGATCAATCCTTATATATTTCCGACAACGGTCCATCAAACGACGACCGAATTGCCAAAGTTAAACCAGGTGTAAATTATGGTTGGCCGAAGTCAATGCGCCAAAATTCGCTTTTTTGGTGGGAATTTACGCAAGCAACAACAGCCATTGCTTTTATGCAAGATGGTCAGTTTCCGGAGCAATACAACGATGAATTATTCGTTTCGCTTTTTGGTACGCCGATGGCAAAAGGTAAAATAATTAAAGGCAAAAAAATTATCAAACTTAAAATTAATCAAGATAACTCTGGTGTTGTTTCCTGTGATGAATTTGTAAGATATACAGGTGTTGGGCCAAATAGTCCTTGTGGACTCTCTTTCGGACCGGATGGTCTCTATTTTACGGACTTAATGGGTGGTAACTTATATAAAATTACAAGAAAGGAAAATTAAAAAATGAAAGTTCCTAATACTCCAGAAAACAATACTAATTGTCTTTGTCCAAATTGTCCGACTCACAATGAGTGTATGAAAGACCAAAAACTTTTTTGCTCGATTGGGAAAACTAGCTGTGAGCTAAAAAAACAAGGTTGTCTTTGTGGTGAATGCCCGGTGGCTAGCGAGTATCAATTGCATGATCTTTATTTTTGTGAACAAGGTGCGGCTAAATAAATATGGTATAATATAATTAATATTAATAGAAAGGAAAAAGATGGATAAGCTACGCTTATCGCGGAATTTCTTTCAAGAAAGGAGAGAAATATGAAAAATTTATGGATTATTATTTTGGTGATCGTTTTGATTGTTTTAGGGTATTTGGGGTATAAATACCTTTACAAATCAAAATATTCTTCAACACCTACAACCGTAACTTCGGTTGGATCAAATACGATTTCAATTAAAAATTTCTCCTTTAATCCTTCGGAATTAACTGTGACGAAAGGAACAGAAGTAACTTTTATTAACAACGATTCAACCACTCACACTGTTACTTTTGCTGATTTTAAGAGCAGCGATCTTAAACCGGGAGACAATTTCAAACACACCTTCGATACAACCGGTACCTTTGATTTTCATTGTAGCATTCATCCACAAATGAAAGGGAAAATAATCGTTCAATGATTTTAGCTGATCCCTTAATTTTTGCAAAACCCCTTCATATTTGGCTAGGATTTTTAGCTTTATTTCTTTTATTGTTGCAAATTTCAATTGGCACTCGAATTTTGAAACTACCTTTTTGGGTTCATCGAAAACTTGTTTGGTGGATTCTTTTAATTGTTGTTTTGATCCACGGGTTTTATGGTTTTGAAATCTATTTCTTAAAGTAAATTTTAAAATAATTGCGCTCTATAATCTGATCTGATATATTTAATTCTCATGAATATTTTGAGACATTATTTTAATTTAGCTAAATTTGCTATTTCCGGTGACAAAGGCTTTTATGCGGCGCGCGAATATCTGGCCCAAGATTTAATTGGAGAACTTGAAGAATTTATAGATTTGCAAGGTAAAAAAGTTTTAGATGTGGGTGGTGAACGAGGTGAATTTGCTAAAATTTTAGCTGAAAGAAGAAATTGTCAGGCTGTCAATTTAGAGCCAAAGCGGCCCGTGCTTGGCGATTTTGTCTGGAAAACAATTATCGGTAGTGCCGATAAATTACCATTTAAAGATAAGTCTTTTGATCTAGTCTTACTTCGTGGGGTGATTCAGCATATTCCAACTGAAAAAAAATTGAAAGTTTTAAAAGAAATTCACAGAGTTTTGAAAAATTCTGGCACCGCTTATGTGATGATTCCACCTTGGTATAACCCACTTTCGGGACAAACAATTAAACCTTTTCAATATTTTCCTTATAAAGTCGCGCGGCACTTACGAAATTCAGTTTTTAATTCTAGCATCACGGCCGATTCTTTAGTTGAACTTGGTCTTTGGCCAATGACTTTTAGGAGAACTTTGAAATTAATTGATCAAGCAAATTTCAAGATTTTAAAAACAACGGATATTTTGTTTAAAATCCACTTTATCACCAAAATCCCCGCTTTGAGAGAGTTTTTGTTACCGTCGGTGGGATTTATTTTAAAAAAATAATTTTAAATTTCAAATTCTAAATTTTAAATCAATTTCGAAATTCGAATTTTAAAATTCAATTAAAATTGAAAATTAAAAATTGAAAATTTTGAAACTTTCCGATCAAAATAATCATTTGAATACTACAGACTTTTTGATAGGATAGAACTATGTATAATAAACGTGTCATTGATTATTTTTCAAACCCCCGTAATATGGGGGAAATTTCTTCGGCTGATGCAGTAGCTGAAGGCGGCAATCCGGTTTGTGGCGATGTGGTAAAGCTCTATTTAAAGATTAAAGAAGATAAAATTGTTGATATCAAATTTAAAGCTTTTGGTTGTGGTGCTTGTATTGCCTCAACATCCGCATTAACAGAAATGGTCAAAGGGAAAAAAATTTCGGAGGCTCTAAAAATTAGCAACGAAGATATTGCTAAATATTTAGGAGGACTACCGGTTCAAAAAATGACTTGTTCTAATTTTTCAACTGATGTTTTAAGGAAAACCCTAGTCGGAAGAGCTTGAGCGTTTAAAAAAGCCAAGAGCAATTAAAACAACAACTGGTACTACTACCCACCAAAGATAATATTTAATGACTAAATTTGCCATTCGAGAAGCGGCCATAAAAGCATCTCTTGATTCTGGTGGCATAAAGTAAAATATTGATGACAAAATAAGACCGGTAGTTAAAAATGAAAAACCAATAATTTCAATTGGTGAAAAAATACCTTTTGCTTTTGACCCCGAAATGCCGCCTTTGGCCGAAAGAAGCATAATCACGGCCATAAAAATAACTACTCTGACGGTGAAAGGTGAAGAACCAGATTTAATCCATACTTGGCTAAATAGAGTTTTATCACCTTGAAAAAATGATAAGACATTACCAGAAAAAACTTGGGTCACAACCAAAGCAACGTAGACGCTCAGTAATGTGGCGACAATTTTTTCTCTTTGTAAAATATAACCAAAGGCGATACCAATCAGAAAAAAGACGATTATCGCTAAATCCCACGATGGTGTCGGCATTTTTGCTCCTTGTTTCGCGCTCCTTAACTGGAAGCGAAACAGGAAACCCTCCGAAGCGAAATCTACTTGAAAATTCCTATAATTAGGATATTGCAAGAGATTGAGCGTAGGATGGGCCCCTCCATTCTAAGTCTTTTAAAGACTCAGCCCATATTCTTCTATTTACATCTATTATAATTCGGAATACTGAATTTCAGCATCAATATATGAATATATATTGATTATATAACAAAAAAATGCTGTCAACAACAAAGATTACAGTCCTAAGTTTTTCAACTGCTCCAATAACTCTTTTTGCTGTCTGGAAAAGCGGCGGGGAATTTTAACTCTCACGGTAATAATTAAGTCGCCACGTCCGCGTTTAGTACTCATTCCGCGGCCTGGAAAACGGAAACTTTGGCCATCTTGCGTGCCGGGCGGAATTCTTAAAGTGATTGTTTCGCCTTGTGATGTTTGCAAATTTAAAGTATCGCCTAAAATAGCAGAAGTTAGATTAATTTCGATTTCACTTTGCACCTGAGAAAACACGCTGCCGAAAAAATCTTCAAAAATATCACCTAAGCCACCGCCAAAACCAAAGCCACCTTTGGAAAATCCACCGAAATCTCGAAAATCAGCACCCTGGGTATTCCAAGAAGACGAAAAATTATCATCAGCGGTGCCGAATTGATCGTACCTCGCTCTTTTTTGTGGATCAGAAAGAACCTGATAGGCTTCATTAATTTCTTTAAAACGCTTACCGTCTTGATGATCTTGATTTTTATCAGGATGATATTGTAAAGCCAATTTTCGGTAGGCTTTTTTTATTTCATCGGCAGTGGCATCTTTAGAAACATTTAAAATTTTATAATAATTTTTTTCCATTTTTTTAACAAATTATTTCCGCGACAGCTTTAGCTGGCTATAGTAATCTTTTGTCATAAGGATAAATTATACCAGAAAAAGTTTAAGAGAACAACCCGCCTTGACTGGCGAGGCAGGTCCTATATCGGTTCGCCGTTTACGTTATAGACTTTGCCATTATCGGCACTGACGAGAATTTTTAGTTTTGAGTCGGCCGATTGATATTCAATTTGCCACCAGAGCCAACCGTTTGGATTTGCTTGTGTTAGAAGAACATTGATCTGGGTATTAGCGTCTTTGGCTCTAAAATTAGCACCATTCGCTGCTTCAGCGGCTTTGATGGCATCAATATAGGAAGTTTTTAAATAGTCTTCTTTGATCGGTTGAAGGTTATTGCCTAAATAATCTTCTCTAGGGGTCAGGGACCGGACGATTTTACTTTCCTTTTCCGAGATTGAATAAGTCCACCAATTGGCTGGGTCTTGAGGTGAGCCAAAAACAAAGGTTTCCGTAAGGTTTCCGGCTGTTATATCTGGCGAGATTTTTAGGACCAATCCGACCAATTGGGCATCGTCTTTCCAAAGTTTGGCCGCCACTTGAGCATTAGCTAGATTAGCCCGAATCACTGTCATCTGGAGCGTGCCGTCAGCCGAAAGGATTGCAATTGGTGCGGCATTGGTTGGTGTTGCTTTTTTGCAGCCCACAAACAAAAGTGAAGAAAAAACCAAAAGAATAGCAAAAATTTTTCTAATCAATTTAATTACCCCTCCCTAAATCCAGTTCTTAGAGAACTGGATCGGGCGGCCCGCTTTTAGCGGGCTTAGCCTTTTCATATACTCATTTTATCACTTTTCTTCGTCTTTGGCGCTAGTGGTCTCGTCTTTAGTCGGATTTTCGGTTGCTTCTTCTTTAGGTGCTTCAGTTTTTTCTTGATTTTTATACATTGCTTCACCGATTTTTTGAATCGCTTGACTTAAATCTTCAGTTTCTTTCTTTATTTTTTCCAAATCATCAGTTTTAGCCGTTTCTTTGAGTATATTAATTTTTTCTTCAACTTCTTTTTTATCTGCTTCTGGGACTTTATCACCGGCATCTTTGAGGGATTTTTCAGAAGTGTAAATCAGACTTTCAGCCAAGTTTTTGGCTTCAATTAAATCTTTGCGTTTTTGATCTTCGTCTTCGTGAGCCGCGGCGTCTTGCTTCATTTTCTCGATTTCTTCTTTAGAAAGCCCGGAAGAAGAAGTAATGGTAATTTTTTGTTCTTTGCTGGTAGCTTTATCTTTGGCTTTCACATTTAAAATACCATTAGCGTCAAGATCAAAAGTCACTTCTACTTGAGGAATACCACGTGGTGCCGGCGGAATACCATCCAACATAAAACGACCTAAAGTCCGATTATCTTGGGCCATTGGTCGTTCGCCTTGTAAAATATGGATTTCCACGCTGGTTTGATTGTCAGCAGCGGTGGAAAAAACTTGAGACTTGCTAGTTGGGATAGTAGTGTTTTTTTCAATTAATGGAGTCATCACACTACCTAAAGTTTCTAATCCTAAAGTTAAAGGTGTGACATCCAAAAGTAAAAGATCTTTGACTTCGCCACTTAAAACGCCGGCTTGAATGGCGGCACCTAAGGCAACGCATTCATCAGGGTTAACACCTTTCGATGGTTCACGGTCAAAAATCTTTTTAACTGTTTCGTAAATCAAAGGCATGCGTGTTTGGCCACCGACTAAGATTACGTCAGAAATGTCTTTAATTTCTAATTTAGCGTCTTTAATGACTTGCTCGCACAGAGGAATGGTTTTTTTAATTAAGTCAGCAGTTAAATCTTCCAGTTTAGCACGAGTAATTTTTAAGACTAAATGCTTTGGTCCAGAACTATCAGCCGTAATAAATGGCAAGTTAATTTCTGTTTCGGAAGAAGTTGAAAGTTCACATTTAGCTTTTTCGGCCGCTTCTTTAATTCTTTGAAGGGCTAAAGGATCATTTTTAAGATCAATCCCTTCTTGCTTTTTAAATTCATCTAAAACCCAATCGGTGATGCAGTGGTCAAGGTCATCTCCACCCAAATGAGTGTCGCCACCAGTGGATTTGACTTCAAAAACACCGTCGCCAATTTCCAAGATAGTAATATCAAAAGTACCGCCACCAAAGTCGTAAATGGCGACATGGCCTTCTTTTTTCTTGTCGAGACCATAAGCGAGTGACGAAGCGGTTGGTTCGTTGATAATTCTTTTAACGTCAAGCCCGGCAATTTTACCGGCATCTTTAGTCGCTTGTCGTTGAGAGTCATTAAAATATGCCGGAACGGTAATTACAGCTTCGGTGACTTTTTCACCTAAATAACTTTCGGCGTCAGCTTTTAGTTTTTGTAAAATAAAAGCTGAAATTTCTTGAGGTGAATATTCTTTACCGCCCATGACAACTTTGACACCATCGCCGGATTTGACCATTTTGTAAGGTAAGAGTTTAAGATCCCTTTGGATTTCATCTTCTTCAAAGCGGCGGCCAATTAGTCGTTTGACTGAAAAAATAGTATTTTCTGGATTAGTGGTGGCCTGACGTTTCGCCAAAAGGCCTACTAATCGTTCACCATTTTTATTTTGGGCCACAATTGACGGACAAAGGTTGCTGCCTTCAGCGGTGGGAATAACTTTTGGTTTGCCACCTTCAATTACAGTAACAACACTATTGGTGGTACCAAGGTCAATGCCAATAATCTTTAACATACAAACTCCTTATCAAATTAATTTTTATCTCTAATGTAAAGTATACTTGACATAAAAATTCTTGTCAAGGCCCGCTCATTTAACCTCAACCCTCATACCTGGTATGAGGGTAAAATGGTTAGATTAGTTGGTTTTAGTACTGCCTTTAGAAACTCGGACTTTAGCCGGTTTTACGATTTTATCTTGAAACATCCAGCCGGATTCGAGTTCGCCAATAATGGTGTCAACTGGTAAATTATTTTCTTCGTAAGAAATAGCTTCGTGAAAGTTAGGATCAAATTTTGTGCCGGGTTGCGCCGGAATTTTTTGGAGTCCTTCAATATTTAAAATATCTTCGAGTTGCTTTTGGATTTGATAAAAACCTTGAGTGGTTGGGTCGTCCGCTTTAATTTGCGAAAAAGCACGGTAAAAATTATCCAAAACTGGCGTAAGTTTAGTCATAAATTCCGCTTTGGCAAAAGCCATATTTTCAACTTTTTCGATCTCGGTTTTTTTGCGGAAATTATCAAAATCAGCCTGCGTTCTTTGCCAGCCGGTTTTTAATTCTTTGATTTCTTTTTCGAGCTTAATTATCTCGTTATTTTTTTGATGTTTTTTAATCATATCAAAGTATATTATATAGAAAAGGAGGAAAAAGTAAAGCTTCCAATCGGTAAATCAAAATTTGTCATTAGTTTTCTTGCTAGTTTTATTATTGGTATTTTTTTGAGCGATCTTGTAAAAATTGATCCCTGGTGGTTTGTCGGAACAACATTGGGATTATTTTTTATGCTTATTTTATTTTGGCAAGATTTTTATTTTCGATTTAGCTTAATTATTTTGATTGGGTTATTTGCGGGTTTAAGTTTTTACCGTTTTTGGGATGATCGCCAAAGAGCAATCATTTTACCGTTTAATGAGGATTTACAATTTGAAGGACAAATTGTTGGTCATCCGGATTTTTTAAGCAGTAACGCTAGCTATGTGGTCAGTTTTCAAAAGACTAAAATTCAAATTGTGGCTAGCCGTTACCCTGAATATCAATATGGCGATATTTTAAAAATCAAAGGCACACTCAAGACATCAAATGATTATCAGTTTCATCAAGGGATTTTAGGAGTAATTTATAATCCGGAAACACTTGAAAAAATCGGTCAAAAAGGCAATATTTTAACTAAAATAGTCTATCAAATTCGTGATAGATTTGAGCAGTCTTTAAATAAAAGCTTGAGTGAGCCATATGCTTCTTTTGCCGCGGGGCTTGTTTTGGGTTCAAAAAGAAATATTCCTGATTCTTTAATGAGTGATTTTAACCGGACTGGTACGACTCATATTGTGGCCGTCAGTGGATATAATGTGACAATTATAATTGTTTACATTGGTCTAATACTTGGAATTCTGTCTCGAAAACTCAAATTTTGGGGTTCGCTGATAATAATTTTGGGATTCGTGGTCATGACTGGTGCCTCCGCTTCAGTGGTCCGTGCCGGCATTTTAGCCGCATTGGTGGCTTGGGGTCAGTTTGAAGGAAGACGCATTAACATGACCATTTTACTCTTGCTGGTTGCTTTTCTAATTTTACTTTTTAATCCTTACGCTTTAAAATTCGATATTTCTTTTCAGCTTTCTTTTTTGGCTTTTGCAGGATTAGTTTATTTATCAAAGCCAATCGCTGCTTTAAAGGTTATTAAATGGTTACCAAAATTTTGGAAATTGACTTTAGCGGAAACTCTAGGGGCGCAAATTGCGGTTTTACCGATTTTAATCTATTATTTTGGTCGCGTCAGCATTGTCTCACCAATCGTTAATATTCTGATTTTATGGTTAATTCCAGCAGCGATGTTAGCAGTTTTTGCAATTGGTATTAGTGGATTAATCTTTGTCACTTTGGGTCAAGTTATCGGCTACCTCGGCTGGATTTTACTAAAGTATATAATAGTAGTGATTGAAATTTTTTCCCGAATTTCTTGGGCCAGTTTTGAGCTAAAAACTGCTAGTTGGTGGTGGATGGCAATTTTCTATTTTCTGATTAGTTTATTGATTTATAAGCGAAGCTTGTAAAGCAAGCTTACAAATGGCGTGGCGAAGCCACGAGCTTTATAAAACGAGAACGAAAAATTACAATGAACCATTTAAAACGTAATCTTCAATTTGTTGTTAGCATCTTTGCCATTGTAATTTTTGTTTTTTTAATTGGTAGGTATTCTCGTCCGCAAGCTTCTAGTGATCTTAAGGTCTATTTTTTAAATGTTGGCCAAGGCGATGCAGAATATATTAAAACCCCATCGGGTCAAGATATTTTGATTGATGGTGGACCGGATACAAGTGTTTTAAATGAATTGGGTAAAGTGATGGATTTTGGTGATCGGGAAATTAATTTAGTCATTTTATCTCATCCACATGCCGATCATTTAACCGGTTTATTGGAGGTCATTAACAGGTTCAAAGTTGATGAAGTCTGGGAAACCGGAGTAGAGTATCCTTCCTCGACCTACGACTTGTGGCGTCAAGAAATTTTTGCTCGAAAAATTCCGGACAAAATTGTCAAAGCAGGCGACAGCAAAGACTTTGGTGAGACGAAAATTAAAATTCTCTATCCCCTCTCGCCTCTTCAAAATTCAAAGATAGATAATTTAAATAATGCTTCAGTCGTCAACCGTCTTGATTATAAAAAGTTTTCAGTTTTATTTATGGGTGATTTGGAAAAAGATTTTCAGACAAAAATTTTAAACGAAAATCTTTTTGCGACTGTTTTAAAAGTAGCGCATCACGGCTCAAGTAACGGTTTAAGCGAAAATCTTTTAAAAGTTGTGCGGCCCGCACTTGCCATTATCGAGGTGGGTAAAGATAATACCTATGGTCATCCGGCTTCCAGTATTATTAATCTTTTAAAAAAATATGCTGTTAGGATTTATCGGACTGACCAAAATGGTACAATTGAAATTGATTCGGATGGTGAGGGGTATTGGGTTAAAAATTAATGAAGGTATTTTAGTCTTGTTCGTTGTGTTTTAATCTGTTACAATGACTTCAGGTCGGGTAGTGAAAGTTTGACAAATGCTTCGCATTTCCAAAGGAAATGTCAAACTTCTACTACCCGAAGGAGTTTTGCTTATGTCCGGACACTCAAAATGGTCCCAAATTAAAAGGCAAAAAGGCGCGGCCGACGTTAAACGCGGTGTAGCTTTTTCAAAACTGACCAATGCGATTATTATTGCGGCCCGCAGCGGTGGTGATCCAAATTCTAATTTTTCTCTCAAAATGATGATTGAAAAAGCGCGCGCCGCTAACATGCCCAAAGAAAATATCGAACGGGCAATTAAACGAGGTACCGGTGAAATTTCAGGTGCTCAAGTTGAAGAAGTTCTTTATGAGGCGATTGGCCCAGGAGGTATTGGCATTATAATTTCCGCAGCCACTGATAATCGTAATCGAACTAATTCAGAAATTAAAAATGTTTTAACGAAGGCTGGGGCAAAACTTGCTAGTTTGGGCGCGATTACCTATCAATTTGAACGAATGGGTAAATTTTTAATTGATCTTGATCCGCCAGCTGGCGGGCAAAATCATGAATATCTAGAATTAAAAGTAATTGATGCGGGTGCCCAAGACTTAGAAGAGATTGATAGTGTTTTGACCGTTTATACCGCACCACGCGGATTAGAAAACGTCAAACGTTCGCTTGAACAAGACGGTGTTGTTATCCGCGAACCTTCGTTAACGTGGGAACCAAAAAATTTAATTCAAATTTCAGATAAAACCGAGGCCCAAAAGATTTTGAATTTAATGGAAGCACTTGATAATTTAGATGATGTGACCGCGGTTTTTGCTAACTTTGACATAAAAGATTAGGAGGGTAATTTGAGAATTTTAGGGATCGATCCGGGCAGCGCCAGGTGTGGTTGGGGCGTGATTGATGTTTCGGAAAGTGATGGCGCTCTTTCTTGGGTGGCGCACGGTTGCATTGAAACCGATAAATTGATGCGAGACTCGGAGCGCTTGAATCGTGTTTTTAATGATATAATTAGTTTGATAGCGCAATATAAACCCGATCAGATTGCGATTGAATTATTGTTTATGTTTAATAATCAAAAAACGGTGATGAAAATTTCGGAAGCACGTGGGGTGATTTTACTTGCTTGTGCCAAATCAGAATTAGCTCTGCAAACTTTCGAATACACACCGATGCAGGTAAAATTGGCGGTGACGGGTTACGGCCGATCTGATAAAAAAGAAGTGATGGCAGAAGTGATCAAGGCCTTAAATCCGCAGCGTAATATCAGCTCGGGCAAAAAAGATGGTTTTGATGATGCTGCCGACGCCCTAGCGGTGGCGATGGCTCGTTATCATAAATATATCGAAGAAGATAAAATAGTTTAGGAGGTTAGTTTGGCTAAATTAAGACAAAATATGGACAAGCTTACGCTTGTCGCGGAATTTTGCAGAGAGGAATTATGGCGAAATTAAGGCAAAATATTGTGACCGGTAAATGGGTGGTAATTGCCCCTGAACGAGCGAAACGGCCGGAAGATTTTGTGATGGCCTCGGCGCCCAAAAGACATATGGACGGAGAATGTCCCTTCTGTTTGACTAACCCGAAAAGTGCTTATCAATTTTCTATTAAAGATGCCGAAACTGACAATATCTATGTTATTCCCAATAAATACCCAGCTTTTAACAGTGCGGACGAGGAAGTTATTAATGAAAGTGATGATTTTTATTTTTCAACTAAATCGGTTGGTGGCCATGAAGTGATTATTTTTAAAGATCACGAAACAGAAGTTTATGAAGGTGGCTGGGAACCGTTGACGGAATTATTTGGTGTTTACAAGGAAAGATATTTGTTTTGGAAAAAAGATGCGGCTATTGAATATGCGATGCCAATCCATAATTTAGGACCAGAGGCAGCGGCTTCGATTGAACATCCACACTCACAGTTTTTTGCTTCATCAATTATTCCTAATTTAATCGAAGATGAGTTAGTTGGTTCAAAAAAGTTTTTTCAAGATAAAGGTAAATGTGTTTTTTGCGCCATGATCGAAGAAGAAAAAAAGCAAAATTGTCGAATTGTCTCGGAAAATGAAGATTTTGTTGCTTTCACCTTTTTTGCTTCTCGTTTTCCTTTTGAAATTTGGGTCTTGCCTAAAAAACATTCATCGTTTTTTGAACAAATTTCTCAAGGAGAGCTTGATAATATGGGGCGAGTGGTTTATGATTGCTTATCGAAACTAAATGCATCGCTAAAATCACCACCACTTAACTGGTGGGTTCATACTAGCCCAGTTAAAAAAGATCATTTGGATGATTATTACCATTGGCATTTGGAAATTGCGCCCAGAGTCTCTAAATTTGGTGGCTACGAAATGGGTTCAGGAATCGTCATTGATGTTGTCTCGCCGGAACTAGCCGCTCAATTTTTAAAGAAGGTTTAAGATGTCAGAATTCGAACCAACGGAGTTTAAGTCAGAGGAAGAATGGCAAGCTGCTTTGGAGTATGAAAAATCTGTAGAAATTGAAAAACCAGAGCCTTTTGATAGCGTTGTTGTTTTAGGTGGTGGTCTTAAAGATCCGTTGTGGAAAACCAATCCTAAATTAGAAAAATCCGAAGGTTGGATGTTACCATTTGATGCTAAAATGAGAACAATTGCGGCTACCCAAATGTATCTCGATGGTTTGACAAAAGAAATAATATTTACCGGAGGAAAAACCGCCACTGATAAAGGAATTGAAGTTTCGGAAGCAGAAAAAATGAAAGAATATGCTGGCCATATCTTGCAAAATGCTGGTATTGAAGATGACAAAATTAATAAGGTAATTGTTTTAGAAGACAAAGCAACTAATACAATTGAAAATGTGGCCAATGTTTGTAATATCATTGATCAAGATAAAGAAAAATATCAAAATTTAGCTGTTTTATCTAATGAGTATCATTTAGATAGAGCCCAAAAATTAATGGAAAAATTTGGGTTAAAAACACAGGGAATATCGGCGGAAGAAAAAGTACTGGATCGTTCAGAAAAATATCAGAAAGTTTTAGATAGATTTTTCCAATCACCCGAATATCGGAAAAAATTGGCTGTTGAAAGAAGATTTTCAGCGGGTTTACAAAATTTACCGCGATATTGGTTTCCGCAAGCGATGGCGGTTAACGATCCGGACAGACTTTATCAAATTATGGAATCAATTTATGGTCCAGCTTTGGCTCAAAAATTAGGCAAAAAAGCAGTTTTAGAAAGTAAAGATGATTTAAATCAAATCGAAAGAAAAATGCCACCTGAGGAGTGGGGAGAAAGTTAAAGGAAAATTATGAAGATATTAATATTACATCGAGCGCCCTTGTGGGGTTCAGGCAGTGGCACTTATGTAAGAAAACTAGCTGAAGAACTAACTAAAACTGATAAAGTCGCAATCGTCTGTCCGGACGATCGGCCTTTGCAAAAAATTAAAATTTATGAAGTTAAAACTCCTTTTGCGGGTGTTTTTCATAATCATCCTGATTATCCAAACGCTAAAAAATACTCTCAAATGTCCAACATAGAATTTACACAATATTTATTGCCATATTTAGAAACGACAGTTAAAGCAGTTGATGAATTTAAACCAGATATTATTCATGTTCAGCATGCTTCTTTCTTGGTTTGGGTGGCTGATTATATTAAAGCAATGTACAACATCCCTTTTGTGGTTAGTATTCATGGTCCTGATTTGAATACCGCTTTAGAGGATAGAAGGATTAGACTTTTGACCAAACATTCTCTTGTAAGAGCTAGCCGAATTTTTCCAAATAGTTTTGATACTAAAAACCGATTTTACTCTCTTTTTGGTCAAGCCTTTAAAAGAAAAACCAGAACTGTTTTTCCGGGCGTTGATATGGATCTTTATTCTAAACCGGTTAATATTTCTGAAGTTGAAAAAAAATATAAACTTAAAGGTAAAAGACTGGTTATCTATGTTGGAAGGTTAGATAAAGAAAAAGGGGTTGAATATCTAATTCGAGCGGCAAAAGATATTCAAGCCGAGATATATATTTTAGGTGGCGGTGATTATCAAGAAACTTTAGAAAAACAAGTCGAAGAATTAAAACTCGAGAATGTTCATTTCTTGGGTTATTTTGGTAGAGACTATGTCAAGGAACTGCGCAAATTTTATCAACGAGCCGATGTGGTGGTAGTGCCTTCAACCGTTAAGGAAGCCTTTGGTTTGGTGATCTTGGAAGCAATGGCGGCTAAAACACCGGTGGTGGCCTCCAATATTGGTGGTATTCCTAATATTATTAAAGATGGCAAAACCGGATTTTTGGTTCACCCGCGTTCATCAAAAGAAATTGCCGAAAAAGTCAATAAAATTTTAGATAATGAAAAACTTCGTCAAGCGATGCGCGAGCGTTGTTTTAAATTAATCGAAGAGAAATTTACCTGGGAAAAAGCAACTAATAGTATTCGTGATTCGTATCGGGCGACAGTTAAACATATTGTTCGTAAAAATCTTGAGAAAAAAATAGATAAATTATTTGAGTGGATTGAATAAGAATGAAAATTGCAATTGTTTCACTTTCATATTTGCCAATTAGTAACCAATCAATGGGTGGATTAGAGGCTTTTGTTTATTCTCTTAGCAAAAAATTAATCGAAAATGGTCACAATATAACTTTGTTTGGATTAGAAGAAAGTAAAATTGATGGAAAAGTTATTGGCATTACTAATCTGAAAAATTTACGCGAAGAAAATTTACCTCTTGATAATAAATATTTTGTTAGACGATACGTTACTTATCAAATGATGGCTTTAAAAGAAGCTCTTAAATATGATTTTGATTGTATTCATGTTAATTTAGCTGAATGGCAATCGGGTTTTTTATTAAATTCAGATAAAAATATAGTTGTGACGGCTCACGGCAATTATTTAGACAAAAGCTTAACAAAGAAAATATTTGCCGAATATCCTCAAACTAAATTAGTAACAACTTCAAAATATTCGTTTAATCATTTATTTACTGAATATAAAAATAAATATTTAGTCTATAATGGTATTGATCTTGACAACTTTAAGTTTAATCAATCACCCAAAGATTATTTAGTATGGATGGGTCGGATAACGCCGATTAAAGCTCCTCATGTGGCAATTGAGGTCGCAAAAAAATTAAATAAAAAACTAATCATTGCTGGCGGGATTGATTATCAAGATTATTTCGACGAAAAAATTAAGCCGAGTTTAAATAAAAATATTGAATATGTTGGTCCTATTTTTGGAAAAGAAAAAAATGATTTATTGGCAAACGCGCAAGCGCTTTTATTTACTTCAGACTATCCGGAATCATTTGGGATGGTACCAGTTGAAGCGATGGCCTGCGGAACACCGGTAGCTACTTTTCGCAAGGGTGCTTTGCCGGAAGTAGTTAAAAATGGTGAGACTGGTTTTGTGGTTGACAACGTTGACGAGATGATTAATAAAATAAAAAATATTCAACAAATTTCACGTCAAGATTGTCGTCAATGGGTAGAAAAGAATTTTACTTTAGACAGAATGGTTGATGAATATTTAGCAATATACCGGAAGTAGGAATATGTATATTCAAGCTTATGAAAATTTGAAAAATAAATGGATTGTATTTTTTATTAAAAGAAAAAAAGGCTTAACTCTCGATGGTAATTTAATTGTGCGCGACAAGCCAATTATTGATATTAGAGATGGTGGTTTAATTGAAATTGGTAAAGATGTGACTTTAAATTCCCAAAATTATGGATATCATATTAATATTCATTCACCAGTGAAACTATTTGCTAATATTAACAAAGGAGCGTTGGTAAAAATTGGTGACAGGACAAGAATTCATGGATCATGTATTCATGCAAGAGAAAGAATTGAAATTGGTCAGAACTGTTTAATTGGAGGTAATTGTCAAATTTTTGATTGTAATGCTCATCATTTATCAATGGACAATTCTGCTAATCGCATTAATACAACTGGCATAACTAAACCAATAATAATTGAAGATAATGTTTGGATTGGTGCCAACTGTATTATTTTACCCGGTGTGAAAATTGGTGAAGGAAGTATTATTGCGGCTGGCAGTGTAGTTAACAAAGATGTTCCTGCCCGCTCAATCGTTGGTGGTAATCCGGCAGTAGTCATAAAAACCTGGGAAGAAATCCAAAAAAATATCAAATTATATCAATAAATAAAAGGAGAATATGCCAAAGATTAGTTTTTTGATTGCGACTAAAAATCATCAAGCAGTTATTAAAGAAACACTAGAATCGTTGCTTAATCAAACCGTTGATGATTGGGAGGCAATTATTGTTAATGATCATGGCAATGATAATACAGCAACGATTATTCAAGAAATGAACGATCGGCGTTTTCGTTACTATAATTTACCAGATGTTCATGGTTTTGGTGCAAGTTGTGCTAGAAATTACGCTGCCATCCAGGCTCAAAGTAACATCTTAGCAATTTTAGATTCCGACGATTTAGCATATTCAAATCGTGTCAAAGTAACAGTTGATGCTTTTGCTAAAACTCCGGGTGCGGAAGTTTTTTATGGTAATTTGGATATTTGGGAGTCACAAAAAAATATTGTTCATGAACGAAAAACCCCAGTTTGGCCATTCTCGCTAGAAAAATTGAAAGAACTAAATTTTATTCCACATTCAACGGTCGCAATAAAAAGAAGCCTTCTGCTTAACAATCCTTACAATCCTTTCTTTCGCATAGCGGAAGATTATGATCTCTGGTCGCGATTAGCACTTCAAGGGAAGCTTTTTGTTTATTCTGCTGAAAAAGTATTAAAATACCGACTTTGGAATAAAAATATAACCAATTCAAAATCATTTGAGGATGTTAAAAATTATACACTTTTAGTTAAAATGTGTCGTGGCTGGATCCCGTTTGACGAAAAACTTTTATATCAAGTAAACTGAAATAATGTTAATAAAAAATTATTCAAACTTAATTTTTTTAAAATATTTTATCATAGATTATAGTATAATTAAATCAAAGTTTTTATGTTAAAATCTACTATTAAGGACAGATAATGAGAATTGCTATTATTGGTAAGTTATTTGCGTCTATTCAAATCACTTCAGCAATGGGGCAAGAAAGATTTATTTATTATTTAAGCTATTTGCTTGCAAAAAAGGGACATGAAGTGACCTTATTTGCTTCCAGTGATTCCAGAATAGAAGGGGTAAAAATTATTCCTGTAATTAAAAAAAATTTTTGGAAAGCTTCAAGAAATCCTAAGAAGGTTTTAAATTGTGAAGCAGGTAGAGCTTATGGCGAAAGAGAGGCACTGGGTTATCTAAAAACTTTATACTATTTAAGAAATCATACAAAAGATTTTGATATTGTCCACGATAATTCAGACAATTTCGAAATACTTGGACTTCATAAATTTTTAGTAGATTTGCCTTTAATGTCAACCTTGCACCTTCCTCCATATTATCTAGCAACTTTAAATAAAATGACTGTTGAAGAGTTGGGGAACTATTATATTGCAATTTCAAAAAAGCAAAAAAAAATTGCTAAAAAAATTAAAGTATTTGATGTAGTTTATAATGGTGTTGATTTAAAAAAATTTAGCTTTTCCGAAGATTCCAAAGAACGTCTTTCCTGGATAGGTCGTATAGATCCTTATAAGGGTTTAGGTGCGGCAATCGAAGTGGCTGAAAAAGCCAAAGTTCCTCTTAAGATTGCTGGACCAATTTATAATGAAAAATATTTTAGAGAAGAAATTCAACCAAGATTAAATAAAAGAATTAGATATGTCGGCGAGCTTTCTGGGTTAAAATTAAAAAGATTTTATAAAAGAAGTAAGGCTATTCTGTTCCCAGTAAGATGGGAAGAACCATTTGGATTTGTTATAGTGGAGGCAATGGCCTGTGGTACACCAGTAATTGCTTTTAGAAGAGGGGCAATTCCGGAGTTAATTGTTCAAGGGAAAACAGGTTATATTTGTCCAAAAGATAAAGTACCTTCAATGGTAAAGGCAGTCAAGAAATTATACTCTATGAGTGATCGCAATTATAAAAAAATGAGAGTAAATTGTCGTAAGCATGTTGAAGAAAATTTTTCTGTTAATAAAATGGTTGAAAATTATGAAAATGTTTACCAAAAAGTAATTAATGATTGGAAAGTTAAAAATAAATAATAAAAGAGGAAAAATGGAACCAAGAGTAAGTTTTATTACATCGGTAAAAAACAGAACCAAAGAACTTGAGGAAATGCTTTCTAGTTTAATTAAACAAGATGTCCAAGATTGGGAAGCTATTATTGTAGATGATCATAGTGAAGAAATGGTTAAGGAAACAGTTGAAAAATTTCAAGAAAAAAGGTTTTTTTATTTTCAATTACCGCAGGGTACAGCCGGTATATCTAATGGTAGAAATTTTGCTATCGATAAAGCAAAAAGTAATATTATGATTATGGCTGATGGAGATGATATTAATGAGCCTTTGCGGGCGCGAGTTACTTTTGAGGAAATGACAAAAAATAATTACGATGTTTTTTATGGTGGTGTGAGGGATTTTTCTCCTGGTCAGGAAGGAAAAGATAGGCTTTTGCAACCATTTAATGAAAAACTTTTGCCAATGTTTAATTTTTTAACTAATGCTAGTGCGGCTTTTCGACGTGATAAATTTCTCGAAGTGGGTAAGTTTGATCCGAATTTTATTGTTTGTGAAGACTTTGATCTTTATTTGAGATTTTTAAACAGTAAATGCAAATTCGGTTATACCAAAGAAGTCTTGGTAAACTATCGACATAGTAGTAATAGTATTAGTGCAGAAAAATATAGTCTTTTGCATGAATATTTTATGAAAGCTAGGATAAAAAATAATATTCCTCCATTTGATTTAGCGGAATCTCAAAAATACGCATTACCATTTTTTGCTAAAAGTCTAATGTCTGAGTGGTACAATCTTTATAAAGATGATCGTTATAGCGAAAAAAAATGAATTATTTATTTCTTACAAATCTAACCAAAGCAGAAAATTTTTTAAATGAAAATTCCGATAAAATTTTTGGATATAATTGTTTAGTCAAGATAAATAAAATTAAAAGAGACAAAACTTACAACGAAGAAGGGTCTCTTAATCTTCTTTACGATCTCACTATTAATAATAGAGAACGTCTAGTGAGAGTTTCGACCTCGACATTTCTTTTAAAAGAACATGATTATAATGTTATGTGCTATCTTTATGAAAATGGTTTTAATAAATCACCTTTTTTAGTTCCTCAACCATTTGCTTATTTAAAAAAAGAAAAAATATTATTTTATGAAAATATAATAGGACAAAAATTTGCTGATCTTTTTAAACAAGAGTCTATTAATCTTGAACAACATGTGAAAAATTGTGCTATTTTAGTAAAAAAGGTTCATTCACTTAAAATACCGTCTTTTGATCTCTTTGATCCACGATCTCTATTTGAAGATTTTAAGTTTCAGGAAATTTCTAAAAAATATCCCAAAACTAAAAATTTAAATTTGGTTATTAGAAAAATACAGTCTTTATTACCAAAAGATAAGAAAAATTTTTGTCATGGTGATTTTAACCCAAATAATCTTATAATCCAAAAAAATAAAATTTACTTAATAGATTTTGGTTTAACTTCTGCATTTTATAAAGAAATTGATTTAGCTTCTTTTCTTGCGCATTCAAGGGTGATGTTAGAAGAAAAACAGCAACTTTTTGAAAAACTGAAGAAAGTTTTTTTAAGTTCTTATGGAGATTTTGATAAAACGACATTGTTTTTATTAATGATTTTAATTGATATCAGACTTTTAGAAATATCAATTATATTTAGTAAAACTGGTTATAATAGTGATTTTATTTTAGAATGTTTGAACGATGATTTGAAGAAATCAAAAATTAATTGGCAATAATGAAACTTGAGTCGTCAGTTCAATATCTTTCCGGAGTCGGGCCGAAGATGGTCGAAAAATTAAAGAGGTTAGGGATAGAAACTGTCCGTGACCTTCTTTTTTATTATCCTCGTCGTTATGACGATTTTTCAAATCCTCAAAAGATCAATAATCTGCGGATTGGCCAAGAAGTAATTATTAAAGCCAAAATTTTAAATATCAAGCAAAGTCGAACGCGACGAAAATGGATGAGTATTGTTGAAGTGGAACTTGTTGATGATTCTGGCAAAATAAAAGCAATTTGGTTTAATCAACCTTATCTAATTAAAATTTTACAGCCTGGTGATGAATGGTTGTTTGCGGGTAAAATTAATTGGGATTTTAAAAATAAAGAAAAAACCTTAACTGTCACCCAATATGAAAAAGAGCCAATGATTTTACCGGTTTATAGCGAGACGGAAGGTATCACGAGCAAATATTTACGAAAATTAATTAAACCTATTTTACCCACTGACACTTCCCAGGTGTCAGTGAGGTTGATCGAAGAATATCTACCTGTTGAAATACTAGAGCAAGAGAATTTAACTGGTTTAAATGAGGCGATTAGTAAAATTCATTTTCCTGGAAATTCTATTGATATCGAAATCGCCAAAAGAAGATTAAGTTTTGATGAATTATTTTTAATTGCTTTAAAAATGCTCCTTAACAAAAAAGAGTTGTCAAAAAGTCCGGCGATCGCTCTAACTTTTAATGAAAAAATTTTGAAAAAATTTGTTGGAAATTTACCATTTAAATTGACAAACGGTCAACGCAAAACGGCTTGGGAAATTATTCAAGATTTAGGTAAAAACAGGCCAATGAATAGATTGCTTGAGGGTGATGTTGGCTCAGGTAAAACGGTAGTGGCCGCCATGGCAGTGATGGTGACAGCTTACAATAAATTTCAATCGGTATGGCTGGCGCCAACAGAAATTTTAGCCAATCAACATTATGAAAATGTTTCAAAATTGCTTACGCCTTACAAAATAAAAGTTGGGTTAATGACGGCGGCTAATAAAAAAGCTAATTTAGAAAAAGACGATTTAATTATTGGCACGCATGCCTTACTTCAGAAAGACGTAGAAATTTCCAATTTGGCTTTAATTATTGTGGATGAGCAGCATCGTTTTGGTGTCAAACAACGAGCGCATTTGAGAAGACCATCAAACTCCACCTGCCAGGTGGGGGCAAATCGGTTAAAGGTTGTTCCTCATCTTCTTTCGATGACCGCTACGCCGATTCCTCGAACTTTAGCCCTTTCTTTATATGGTGATTTAGATTTATCGATCATTAATGAAATGCCCCAAGGTCGTAAGGTTGTAATTACGAAAGTGGTAGCACCAGAAAATCGTCAAAAAGCTTATGATTTTATTAAAGACCAAATTGAGAAAAGGCATCAAGTTTTTGTCATTTGTCCTTTAATTGAGTCAAAAGACAGCCTAAAAATTAATTTGTTTGATGCTGATCGAAAATCAGTTGTCCAAGAATATGAAAAACTTTCAAAAAGCATTTTTCCTCAATTTAAAATTGGTCTTTTGCATGGCAAAATGAAGGCCAAAGAAAAAGAAGCAGTAATGAAGAAATTTCATGCTGGAAAATTAGATATCCTAGTTTCAACGGCGGTGGTGGAAGTGGGGATTGATATTCAAAATGCGACGGTCATGATGATTGAAAGCGCCGAAAGATTTGGTCTAGCGCAGCTTCATCAATTTCGTGGTCGAGTTGGTCGCGGTAAGCATCAATCTTACTGTTTTTTATTTTCCGAAAGCTGGTCCCCTATTACCAAAAAACGTCTTCAGGCAATGGTTGAGTGTCAAGATGGTTTTAAATTAGCCGAAATTGATTTAGGGCTACGTGGTCCGGGAGAACTTGTTGGTATTCGTCAATCTGGTTTGCCGGATTTGAAAATGGCTTCGCTTTCAGATACAATGTTAATTAGCAAGACTCGTCAAGCGGCGGAAAAGGTTATTAAAAATAGCCTTGAAAATTATCCAGCATTAATCAAAAAATTAGAAGAATTTGAGACAGAAAGACACCCAGAATGAGTGACGAATTCCTCTACAAATACAAATGGTTAATTGGCACTGTGTTGGTAGTAATTATTGTTGGTGGCGTTTGGATTGTTTGGCAGGATAAAGTCAAAGGAACAAAGAAAGCACAGGAAAATCAAGAAATTGCCGAACTTAAAAGTCAAAATGAATTACTGAGAATTCAATTGAGCCAGCAATCAGTGGCCACAGTTGCCGGCGAAAGCACGCAGCAAGATAATACTGGTAAAATTGATCTTAATACTGCCACCACTGAAGAATTAGATAAACTTCCCAATATTGGTCCAGCACGAGCGACCGATATAATTTCTTATCGCGAAGAAAATGGTGGTTTTCAAACGATTGAAGAAATAAAAAATATTAAAGGTATAGGAGACAAAAGTTTCGAGGATTTAAAAGATTTAATCACCGTAGGGGAATAAGCCCGGGTGGTGAAATGGGATACACGTCAGTTTTAGGAACTGATGCCGAAAGGCGTGGAGGTTCGACTCCTCTCCCGGGCACCAAAAATAAAAAAGTAATTTAAAAGGAGAAAAAATGGCGGCGATTAAAATTATCGAAGGAATTGGTACAAGCGAAACATCAATCGAAGATGCAATCAAACACGCGCTTGATTGTACTCATCAGACCGTTCGAAATGTAACCGGCGTTGATGTGGTGGGTCTGACGGCTAAGGTGGAAAATGGCAAAATTGTTCGCTGGAATGCTAATGTAAAAATTGCTTTTGAAGTAGAACGATGAATAACGATTTGGATAAAATTGAGGAAGATTTAAAACAGAAGGCAAGACAGAAAAAAGAACGTAAAATTTCTGGTCACTCGGTTTTTAGATTGCAAGAAATAATCAAGGGAAAATCCCGTCTCGCCGAAGACGGCGAGTCGAGGCTGGCTGAAAAAGAAAAAGATGCAAAATCTCAAGAAGAACACAAAGAACAATAAAGTTGTAGCAATAATTGGGCCAACTGGATCGGGTAAAACCGCTTGGGCTAAAAAAATTGCTGCTAAATTTCAGGCTAAAATTATCTCGGTGGACTCACGACAAATTTACAAAGGTTTTGATATTGGTACTGGCAAAGATAAGAGCTTTCATCAAGATCTAATTGATATAGCGGAACCAACAAAAAGATTTACTCTTTGGGACTATCAAAATTTAGCCAACGATCTTATTTCTCAATATTTCCAAATGAAGTCCCTGCCAGTTTTAGTTGGTGGTACTGGTCTTTATCTATATGCGGTTTTATATGGCTATGTTCTCCCGAATATCCAAGAGGAAAGCGAGAAATTTCGAAAGAAACTGGAAAAAGAGAATATTACCAAACTTTATGAAGAGCTAAAAAAAATAGATCTAAGAGCAGCTCTAAAAATTGATCCACAGAATAAAAGAAGAATTATCCGTGCACTGGAAGTTGCCGCTCTTACTCGACGGCCGTCGGATGAGTTAGTAAAAAAGAAAAAACTACCATTTAAGACTTTAATTATTGGTATAAAAACCGATCGAGAAACTTTGTACTCAAAAATTGATGCGCGGATTGACCAAATGATCAAAGATGGCTTAGTTGAAGAAGTAAGAGTCTTGTTAAAAAAATATCCACCGGATTTGACAACTTTAAATACAATTGGTTACAAGGAAATTATTGATTATCTTCAGGGGCACAGTACACTTAAAGAAGCAATTTTAAAAATTAAAACCAATACTCATGCTTATGTTCGCAGGCAAGAGACTTGGTTTCGAAAAAATAAAGATATTAAATGGGTTGAAAAATACGAGGACGCTGAAAAGTTAATTGTAAAATTTTTAAAAAATTAATTACTTTTTTCTTAAAAGTTCAATTTCCAAAATGATGTAACCAATACCAATAATCATGATTGCACCCATAACTTTAAAAAATGGTAGAGCGCAGATATTTTCAAAGCCAAAATAGCGCAATATCCAAGCGGCAAACGCAAAACCGCAGATTAATACTCCGAA
>JAMCZU010000024.1 GCA_023485405.1 Patescibacteria group bacterium | reverse complement strand
GTCTTGTTTCAAATAGCTTTAATTTTTGATAAGATGTCATCGGCGGCGTGTTCTCCTTTCCAAAGACAGAATACACCGCCATTTTTAAATGTGCGATATGTCAAAACAATTGCTGATACTTATACATTAAAAGTCAATGCGTGGTATAATATTATTAATAGGAGGGAATTTGCCGGAGAAATATCAATTTGATGGGCAGAGACCAGACGAAGATGTGATCTTTGTGGTTAAACGTCATCCTTGGGTTTTGGCTTCGGCTGGTTTTATCAGCATTGGTCTGGTTATAGTATTGGTTTTATTTATTTTATTTTTTGGGCTCTCGCATGTGACAACTTTTGTAATTTTAGCCCTAGTAGTGTTTTTCTTAATCTTTGGTTTCTACCAATGGTTTGTCTACAATAATTATTTATATATCTTGACTAATCAGCGGATTATTATCATTGAACAAACGGGCCTCCTGGGTCGCAAGATTACGGAAGCGGAATTAGAGAAAATTCAAAATTTAACCGTTGAAGTTAAAGGTATAATGGGTACACTTTTAAATTTTGGCAATATCGCCTTGAGGACAGCTGGCGTTGATCCAGCGATGGTGATGCTTAATATTAACAATCCTTATGAAGTGCAACAAAAAATTATTAAGTATTGTAAAAATTACTCAGATAATTTAGCTAGACCCAATATTATTCGTTAGAAATTAAGAGCGCTTCAATTTTACTTTTGTCAAAACCAATTACCACTTTGTCGTTAATTGTGATAACTGGTACTCCCATTTGACCAGAAAGATCAACCATTTCTTGGGCGGCTTTTTGGTCAGTTGAAACATCAATATTGGTGTAATCAATATTTTTACTTTCAAAATAACTTTTTGCTTGCAAACAATAAGGGCAAGTGGGAGTAGAATAGATAACAACTTTCATGAAAATATCCTTTAGGCGCTTTTTTCGGCAAAGTCACCAATAACGGGCAGTTTGTATTTTTCGCCGGCATAGGCTTTGATCATCATTACAATTACCAAAACCATATAGAGTGGCCAGAGAATCCAGCTGAAAAAGTTGACAATGGGAATAAAAACCAGCACAAAAGAAATAACAGCAAAAGCCACTCCCATAATCACTGCTTGTAAAGCGTGAAAGCGGACGAATTTGTCTTTAGAAATAATCAGAAAAACTAATCCGATGATCCAAATATAGCAGAGTAAACCTGCTAGTTTTGGGTCAATTCCCTCTGTCCCGGTCGAAGTACTTTGATCGGCCATTTAAACCTCCTTGTCCGCGCCTAGCGGGCTTTTAACTTTTCTTAAGTAACTGTTTTTAGTTTAATTTAGCCGTGAACTTTTGTCAAATCTAACCTCTCTCCGACACCTACGAGGTGTCGGAGGTGAACGGTCAGTTGTGTGATATCTATTGCTTACCTTAAAATTTATAGTATGATGAGTTAGATTTGAGCCTTTGAGTTCAAATATAATGGCCTGGCGAGGCGTCTAACATACGTCCTTTCGTCTGAATTCAATCGGACGGAAAGGGAGAACATTAACATGCCAAGAATACGAGGATTAGGAGAGCTAGATTGGGCGTTTTCTTATCCTACTGTCGGATACTGGTCAGCGCTTGAGAGTGATCACACACCAGTTGTTCTGCAAGGAAGAAAAGTTTGTAGGTTACGTTTCACATTGAAACTCGAGGTTTCTCTGGTTGAAATTTCATCGGGTTATGAAATGGGGTATTATGACTGTGAAAGCGAGTGCTGGACGGTCTCAGGCGATGAGTTTAACACGAAGATAAATAACAAGTTCAAAAGACTTCTCCAATTATTAGCTCATAAGCATCGAGATGTTTGGAGACTTTTCTACCTTGTTTCGGGTGGTAACAATTATTGCTACTTGGAACTTAACTTTATGGACATCGAGCCACATACGGAAATCAGCTGTTTTTGCAGATATCTTGATTCGCTGGCTCGTAAGATGAGCAAGTGGTGGAAAGAGATAAAACAGGAAGAAAATGCCGTTTATTTAGAGCGTGTTACAGCCGAAGCATTATTTGTACAGGCTACGGGATTTCTTCCAGAATAAAGGAGATGCAATGGTATGTGTGATGTTTTTGATAACCTGACAAAAGCCGAGCGGTCAGTATTGCAAGCTATTTATGAACAAAGAAACATCAGCTCTGCTGCCGATAGTCTGTTTTTATCTCCTTTTACGGTTCGTACCCATCTAGCGAACATTCGTAAGAAAATGGGCGTCCATAGCACTTTACAGGCGGTAATCTTGTTTGCGAAGAACACTGCTTTGACTACGAAACAATAGGACAGTATAATAAGACACCTTACGTATAGTAATAACTTACAGGGCAGACCAGATTAATTGGTTTGTCCTTTTTTTGTCAAATTTACTCGATACTTCCTTCATTTAAAAGTTCTTCTAATTGTTTTATCAGTTCTGTGGTTTTCTCAACCTTGGTTTTGGTTTTTATTTCAGCAAAGCCGCCGTTTTGCGGCGCTTTTAAAATCACTGGCGTAATTCCTGGGAAACTTTCAAGAATTGTTTTGATTTGAAATAAAATATCTTTTTTAGCGTTGCGTGGCAAAGTAATCTCGAGTTGATCTTTATCTGGTGTAATAGGAGTTAAAGTAATTTCTTTAACAGACTGGGCAATAATTTTTAAGGCACCATCTTTAGTGTTAGTGCGGCCTTCAACTAACACAATATTATTAGTCTGCCAAACTAAAGCATCTTTTTGGAGGACTTTGGGGAAAACTAAGACTTCGGTCCGGGCAGAAGTGTCTTCAACGGTAGCAAAAAGCATTGACTCTTTGGAGCGAGTTAAGATTTTAGAAATGGTTGTAATAATCCCGGCCACTTTGACACTTTTTCCTTCAGTCGGAGTAATTTGATTAATGGGATTTGCGAAGGTTTTTAAACTTTTTTCCATTCCTTTTAAAGGATGCTCGCTGACATACATGCCCAGCAGTTCTTTTTCCCAAGAAAGTTTTTGTTTTTTTGGTGCGGGTTCGGTTGGTTCTAGTTTTAATTGTTGGGCGATTTCTTTATTATTTGTTTGACCAAAAAGTCCCATTTGATTAGTAGCGGTTTCTTTGGAGGTGCCAGTTAAGAATTTTAAAATATTCTCAATGTTTAAAAGAATTTCATTTCTTTCCGCAAATTGATCTAGGGCACCAGTTTTAGTTAGCGCCTCAATTATTTTTTTGTTTAAAATTTTACTACCCAATCTTTTTAAGAATGATTCAAAATCTTCAAATCGGCCATTTTGTTTTCGCTCTTCCACCATTGCTTCCGCCGCGCCGCGACCAACATTTTTAATTGAAGCTAGGGCATAACTAATATCACCGGTTTCAGGAATGACACCGAAATCAACAAATGATTCGTTAACATTGGGTGGTAAAACTTTAATGCCCATATTCTGCGCTTCATTGAGAGCAAAAGTAATTTTTTCAATATCTCGTCCTTCTTCACTGGTCATCCAAGCGGCCATAAATTCACTGGGATAGTGAGCTTTAAGATAGGCGGTTTTGTAAGCCACTAAGGCGTAACTGGCGGCATGAGCTTTGTTAAAGCCGTAACGAGCGAACGGTTCAACGAATTCAAATAATTTTTCGGCAATTTTTCTGGATGTGCCTTCTTTGATTGCGCCTTCAACCCATTTTTCTTTTTGCTCCATCAAAAGTTTTTTGATTTTTTTACCAATCGCTTTTCGAAGAATATCAGCTTGACCCAGTGAAAAACCGCAGATATCTTGAGCGATTTGCAGGATTTGTTCTTGGTAAACGGCGACACCGTAAGTTTCGGCCAAAATTGGTTCAAGTTTGGGGTGAAGATAGGTAATTTCTCTTCGGCCGTGTTTACCGGCAATATATTGGGGGATTAATTCCATTGGTCCGGGGCGATATAAAGAAACCATTGCCATCACATCTTTAATGTTATTGGGCCGTAATTCTTTGAGGTATCGTTTCATGCCATCGCTATTGTGAACCAAAAAACCATTAGCGACGAAATTATTTCCTGGTGCTTTCATCGCAATGTCATAAGTTTCTTCCTGACCGCTGTATTTTATTTCTTTTACTTTAATAAATTTAAAACTTGGTTTAGTTGGTATTTTTGGACATTCCCACTTAATTAATGTTTTATACTTTAACGCAAATTCGGCAAATTTTGTGGCACTAATTATTACAAAATTATTTTGAGGATATTGTTCCTGGAATAACTTTATTTTTTCTGCGTCTAGATTATGTAACCACCCTTTAATTTCATAGAAAGTATTTTCAGATGGCACATAAAAGTCGGGGGTATAATTTAAAACCTCGCCATTATTTTTTATTAAATGAAAAGTTTTTGGTTCGTATTGATAATTTATTCGATGAAATTGTAAAATTCTAGCAAAATCTGCCTCCCACGAAGAACGAACATAATGGCCTAAATCACTCCTAAAACCTCCTTTGCGATGAGGAGGGGTTCTGCCAAACATTGGATTGTTGGAGCCCTTGTTTCTTTCCGAATGAGCTTTTTTAAATTTCTCTGCTTTTTCTTTGCCCCACAAATCCTCAAGGCTTCTTCCTGCTAATGCTCGTGATATTTTTTGACCAGTTTTCTTCAAAATGTCGTTAGTCTCTATTGTCAATCCATAATTCCACGGTTTCCCTCCTTGTTGATAAAATTCAATTCTTGCTTTTCTAATTTTTTCTCGGGAAGTTTTTTTACTCGGATTTTTATAAAAGCTGGCAGAGCATTGATAACAGAATTTACTTTTTCCTTCTTTTTGGCCATCAATTTGTTTGTGGCAGGATTCACAGGTATTAAAAACTAAATGCTTGGCATGTTCTTTTGTTAGTACTTCTTCTCCTATTTGAATATCTCCTAATTTTTTCCAACCATTTTTTGTTAAAAAATAATGATCTTTACTGGCCTTTATATGCCAATTATTTTCCGTAATTAAAGCATAAAGATCTTTTTTCTCACCTTTTAAAACATCTATAATTTGATTTTTATGAACTTTACCTTCATCTAAATAAATTGATTGTAATCTTGTTTTATTTCTTTTCTCATAGAGTTTTTTAATAGTGGTATTGGAAACTATTGTTTCTCCAGATAAACATTCCAACTGAAAGACGCCTGAAGACTTACCCGCTGAAAGTAATTTATAAGTTTCTGGATCGTCAAGTGGAATATGGTTAATATCAACTTCTTCTTTTTTAGTTTTTCGAATAATTCTTAAAGTGTCGTCAATAATTGTTAAATTAGCTAGTCCTAAAAAGTCCATCTTCACTAGTCCCAAATCTTCTAAAGCATGCATTTCATATTGGGTGACAATACTTTGTTCACCTTTGGTGGCCATTTGTAAAGGGACATATTCAGTCAGGGGTTTATCAGTAATGACCACGCCGGCGGCGTGAACTGAGGCGTGGCGCGCAACACCTTCAATTTTTTTTGCCAGATCAAAAAGTTTTTTAATAACTGGATCTTTTTGATAACTGGTTTTAAGTTCATCCACAATTTCCAATGATTCATTAAGGGTGAGACCCATAGGGATTAACTTCGCGATTTTATCAACATCGGTGTAACTCATACTTAAAACTCGGCCAGTATCACGAATACCATTTCTAGCAGCAATCGTCCCAAAAGTAATAATTTGAGCGACTTTATCAGCGCCGTATTTTTCGGTGACATAGCGGATTAGTTCTTCACGGCGGCGATCAGAAATATCTAAATCAACATCAGGCCAGGAAATTCTTTCAGGATTTAAAAATCTTTCAAAAAGCAGGCCGTATTGGAGTGGTTCAACATCAGTAATGCCGGTTAAATAAGAAACAATGCTACCGGCCGCTGAACCTCTGGTGTTGGTGGAAATGCCGCGAGTTTTAGCAAAATTGGTGTAGTCAGAGACTACCAACATGTAATTAGCAAATCCCATTTTATCAATAGTTTGGAGTTCAAAATCTAATCGCTCCTTAATTTCAGGGGTTGCTTCAGGATATTTTACTTTTAAATTGTTATAACAAATTTTTTTTAATTCCTCTTCGGGAGTAGAGCCGTTTTCAATTTCTAATTTAGGAAAAATAAATCGTCCTAATTCGATTTTAGTGGTGCATCGCTTTGCTACTTGAACGGTATTTTCAATTGCCTCTGGCAAATAAGCAAACTCTTTAATCATTTCTTCGGGAGAACGCATAGAAATATTTAAAAATTTGCCATTTTCTTTCATACTCATGCGATCAGTGTCTGAAACAAATTTACCAGTTTGAACGCAGAGCAGTACATCTTGAGCTTCAGCATCGTCTTTATTTAAATAATGGACATCATTGGTGGCAATTAGTCCAACTTGATGTTTTTTAGCCAGTTCCACTACAATATCGTTAGCAATCTTTTGTTTTTCCAGCTCCGGATTTGATTGAACTTCCAAAAAGAAATTTTGTTTACCAAAGATTTCTAGATATTCTAAAAGAGCTTTTTCTGCCGCTTTGGCATTTTGGGTGACCGCCAAATATGGAATCTCACCGGCGAGGCACGCCGATGAGGCAATAATTCCTTCGGCATACTTGGCCAAAGTTTCTTTATCAACTCGTGGTTTATAATAAAATCCTTCAAGATGAGAAAGTGAAACTAATTTTAAAAGATTCTGATAACCTTTTTCATTTTCGGCTAACAGGATTAAATGATAAGGGTTGGCATCAATTTTCCCCTCTTTGTCTTTCATTCCGCGAGGCGCGACGTAAGCTTCAACTCCAATAATTGGCTTCAAATCTTCCTTTAAGCATTCTTTGTAAAACTCAATCGCACCATACATTACACCATGATCAGTGAGTGCCAAAGTATCCATCCCTAACTCTTTAGCACACGAAACTAGATCTGGAATTTTAGCCAGACCATCAAGCAGAGAATAATGTGAATGGGTGTGTAAGTGAACAAATTTGCTCATATTGAACTCAAAAATATCTTAACATACTTTTGTTGACAATTTAGCCTTTTTATGATTAAATTAATGTATGGCACATACAAAAGCAAAGGGGACAAGTAAATTAGGACGAGACAGTATTGCAAAGCGCTTGGGCGTGAAGGTTTTTGGTGGGCAAAAAATCAAAGCTGGTGAAATTATTATTCGTCAACGTGGCTCTAAGTTTTACACTGGGTCGGGCACAGCGATGGGTAAAGACGATACTTTGTACGCTAAAAAAGAAGGTGTAGTTAATTTTTCAAAAAAGAATATTCGAAATTTTACGGGTAAAAAAATAGAAAAAACAGTTATCAGCGTTAGCTAATAGAGTTTTGCTTAGATAATAGGTCGCTGTTATCTTGACAGAACTCTGTTTTTTTGTTAATATACTAGATTGTTTCTTAATAATCGAAGGGTTGAAAGGGGGCGCGGATGGTTTAAAAACGTTATTTGCTAGTTGTTTTTGTTTTGCAATAAATCAAGGAGGATGAGGGACATGAATAAACTACAGCAAATATTGATGGCAATCTATCGGATGTTGAGAGGGTTTTACGAGTCTACCGAACTCAAGCCACTGATTAGCACTGTTCCGGATGGTGTGGTCATCGTAAACACAATGGATTCGGAACCGGAAGCAACAGTTATTGCTTCTTGGATTGACTTTCATGAGATACCCAAGTATCTACGCATTATTCCTGCAGGTGATGCTGGTAAGCGTGAAATCATGTGCGATGATTTTCGTTTTCTGCCGTTTGTTGGTAGAATGATTGTCCGTTTAGCCCATTCGGCGGGTGATCAAGTTTTTCTACCACCTCGCGATGGCTGCCAAGAGGCAGTGATTGTCGTAAACAACTATGCTATTCGATTAGTGCCAGGAGAGAAACGGAAGCTGAAACATATGGAACCGTTCGATAAGGAAGAATTTGAAGAACGGATGGCCGTGGTGACGGGGTAAAGCATCGGTCTTTTATTGTCAGGAGTTGGGAATTTATGTTTCCGACTCCTTTTTTTTGACTTTTCATGTATAAGTATCAGCAATTGTTTTGACATATCGCACATTTAAAAATGGCGGTGTATTCTGTCTTTGGAAAGGAGAACACGCCGCCGATGACATCTTATCAAAAATTAAAGCTATTTGAAACAAGAC
>JAMCZU010000011.1 GCA_023485405.1 Patescibacteria group bacterium | reverse complement strand
ACAAAAATGGATTGAAAGACTGCATATGACCGAATGGATGGACACTCAAGTCGGTGCTTTTTCAACTGGTATGAAACAAAGAATTAATATTGTCAGAGCGCTTTTGACTGAGCCGGATGTTTTGTTTTTGGATGAACCAACTCTAGGATTAGATCCTCAGACTACACATCTAATTAGAAATTTCATTCAAGAATTAAATTCTCAAGGCGTGACCGTACTTCTAACTACCCATGACATGCTCGAAGCCGAAGAACTTTGCAAGCGAATTGCAATCATTGATCATGGCAAAATCGCCGCGCAAGATTCAGTTGAAAATCTCAAAAAGCAAGTTTTAGGGAAAATTAATCCGACAATGGAAGATGTTTTTTTGGAGTTGACCGGAAAAGAAATTCGTGATGCGGCCGCTAAAGCATCACCAAGTGACGCTGGGCATCGTTTCGGCGGGGCACCGACAAGGAGAATAAGATGAAAACTATTTTAGACCTTTGGCAAATTGCCAAAAAAGATTTATTAGAATTTACACGCGACCGATTACGTTTAGTCACATTTTTTATTATGCCAATGTTTATGATGATTATGGTGGGCTTTATTTTCCCCAGTCAAAACAGTCTTAAAAATACTCCTATTGGTATTGCTAACCAAAACACCGGACAAGCTGGTGTAACGTTAGTTAACACCATTACTAATTTAAAACTTTCGCCTGACAAACCCGATTTAGCTTTCAAAATTACTAACTACAACAATATTGACGAGATTAAAAATGGAATTAAGTCTCAACAAATCAGCGGTGGTCTGTTCATACCGAGTGATTTTTCGGCTAAAATTGCTGCTAATGAACAAGCCGAAGTCACTATTGTACAGGATCAATCCAACCCTCAAATTTCCCAAATGATTGATCAAATTCTTTCGCAAGTTGTTTCAGGCTTTGGCTCGCAAGTTGGCATTCAAAAAATAAATCAATTAAATTCAAAGATTTCGGCGAAGTCTATTATGGCTCCCATTACTTCAAAAATCGAGGGAATCATCCCCGGCAACCCCAATTATTTTGAATTTGTCGCCCCTGGCATTATGGCGATGATTGTCATGACGGCAGTCCTGACGGGACTGGCAGCTTCAATTTCTCGAGAAAAAGAACAAGGAACTTTGGACGGAATTTTAATTTCGCCGATTAATCGCCTAGCGATTGTTTTAGGTAAAGCCACCGCCCAGGCAATTAGAGGTCTAATTCAAGGCGCGATTGTTTTACTTTTAGCATTTTTACTTTTTGGTGTCACTATTCACGGTAATTTGCTCTTGATTATTTTGTTATTGCTGCTTGGCATTTTCTCTTTTGTTGGTTTGGGAATTTTAGTTTCGGCTATTGCTTCCGAACAAGAAACCGCCACTCAACTTTTATTTATGTTTCAATTTCCAATGCTTTTTCTTTCCGGCGTTTTCTTCCCTATTGCGTTGATGCCTAATTTTATGCAAAAGATTGCTCACGTTATTCCTTTAACTTACGCCATTACGGCACTGCGAAAAGTAATGGTTTTGGGCGCCGGTGTGGGCGAGGTCAAATCCGAAATGCTTATTTTAGCTATTTTCGGCGTGGTTACTTTGGCTATTTCTGTGCCAATTTTTAAACGAGTCATTACAAAGTAAGCAAGATGAGATATAATTAAAACGTAAGGGAAAATGATGGTTTTAATTGTGGCCTTAGCTACTATTATCAGCACTTTTTTGGGTGGATTTTTTGCCATTCGTTTTAAAGATAAACTCCATCTTATTTTAGGTTTTAGTGCTGGTGCCGTGATTGGTGTCGCATTTTTTGATCTTTTACCCGAATCAATCGAACTAGCAAAAGAAAGTTACGATATTAAGTCAATTGTTCTTTTTATTGCCATTGGTTTTATTATCTATTTACTAGTTGATCGTCTTTTTTCACTCCATGGACATCATCAATCAGAAACAGAAGATCACTGTGAAAATCCAAACCATCGCGGTAAATTAGGTGCTTTTACTCTTTCTTTTCATAGTTTCTTAGATGGTTTCGGCATCGGGCTGGCTTTCAAAGTTTCACCAGCTATCGGTTGGGCTGTCGCCGCCGCCGTTTTAACTCATGACTTTTCTGACGGCATTAATACCGTTAATATGATTCTGAAAAATCAAGGCAATCAAAAACAAGCCTTCAAGTGGTTAATTATTGATGCCTTAGCACCGGCTTTAGGTGTTTTATCAACTTTATTTTTTACTGTTTCAGAGCCTTCTTTGGGTTTAATTTTAGCTATTTTCACGGGATTATTTTTCTACCTTGGCGCCAGCGACTTAATTCCCGAAAGTCATCATCACCATCCGACTATCTGGACAACAGTAATGACCGTTTTTGGTATGACGGTGATTTATTTAGCCATTCGCCTAGCAAGTTAAGATATATTAATGTATATTTAAATTAAGTTCATGAATTTTGGAGGGGTTGTTTGATTGTAAATAAGAGAAAACGTATCCAAAAAATAGTTATTGCTTCAGCTCTACTAGTTGCTGGTCTTTTTTTATTTTTAAATTATTCAAAATATATCTTCAAAGCCGAAGAACTAAATAATGGCGAAGCCCAAGTTGCTAATTTAACCAATAATGGTACTCAGATACCTAAATATGATAAATTTGAGCTCACTTTTGATCTTAATTGGTATAAAAATCGAGATTTTACTAATCAAAATGCTAAATACGATGCTTTAGCCGATGAATGGACAAAAGATATAGCCTACAAAGCTAATATTAACGTTAAGTACAATAATAAAATTTACATTGCTACCCAGGATATTACCAAAGAAAATAATACTACCTCACCTGACACAGCTACCACCCTTTGGACTGATTCTGGCCGCAGTTACATTAATCCTTACTGGCCATACGACCCAAATCCAATTGCCGACCAAACTTCACCTTGGAATAGCAGTGTATCTTACAACACAAGTCAGCGTGTCACTTACAACGGCACTACTTATAAAGCTATTCATAATTCGCCAGTCTCTTTTACAAGCAAAGCAGATGTATCCAAAACAACTGATACATATTGGGCCGCAACGTCTGGTCTTGGTCCAGTAGTTTATCTTGATAATGATCCCCGTAAAGAAGTTTATGAATGCATTATTTCAAGCGGAGCAAATGGGGACGGTGGCCCCGACAGTGATAGTCATGGTGTGAACAGTCCTGATCCTTGGTGGAGAGATTTGGGCTATACTGCAGCTGACACAGCTCCAAATGGTAGTCATGCCAGTGAGTATTGGTTAACTAACCCCGCTGACCCAGTCCCAGAAAAAGGCGTGGGCGTTTCTGTAGACGGTCAATTTCTTTATCTTACAGATGGTTCACAAACTCCGAATTGGAGCAGTGCCACCAAGGCTTCTTCTTCTGCCAATATTCAATCTGGTCAATACCTTAATCAACCCGGATTTTACTACAAAAATTATCAACAGTTTAAACCAAATAATGTTGGCGATTGGGGTGATCATATTGTACCAGTATCTGATCAATGGAAAGTTCGTTTTGCCCCGACTAAAGAAGGTGCTTGGTATTACCGCTTAAAAGTTGTTGATGTCACTGGTCAAACTATTTACTATCCTGCGACCTCACTTATCTCTACTTCTTCGCAAAATCATGGCTTCGCCCAAGTCGCCAAAAATGATTCGCGTTATTTTGAAACTTCCGATGGCAAATATTTGCCTTTGGTCGGGACAGAAAACTTAAATGTTTACGATAACCAAAGTGGTAAACTTTTGAGTAATGCTACTATTAATAGTGCTAATTCATATTATGCTAATCTAAAAGATAAAATGAATATTCAACGCACCTGGTGGAGTGGAGCAAATGGTTGGTTAGCCGTTTTTGGGATGTCCAACAATAATGGTCATAATGATGTCTATTGGAGTAACCACAGTGATACTATTACGCCTCTTAAGGACTATATAGACCCAAATATGCCTCCTTCATGGAATAAAGATTTATTTGTCTTTAAACCTGCTTTTGACACGAATACCACATATTTTAATCAAAAACTACCGATCAAACCAAGTGTAAAATACCAAATCAGTGTTTGGTTTAAAACTGCCAATATTACTCTTGACCCAAATTGCAGTGGGAATAAATGCGGTAAATTGTATATTGATCCCGGCGCTAATGATGTTCAAGCCAGCGCAACTTATGCTGGTACTAGTCTTGATTTAACTCAAAATAACGGCACATATAATTGGACTCAAGTCAAAGGCACTTTCACCGCTACTGCTGGTACGGACAGTTTACCATGGCTTACCGTTGGACACGATGGTGTTACAGGTGGAACACTTTTATTTAACGACATTTCAGTTAAAGAAGTAAACGGTGACGGCACTCTTGGCCCAGAATTAATGCCAATTTCTAATCCCAATCTTTACAATTATTATAATCAATACACCTCGGCTGTTGCTGATGCTCAAGTTGAAGCAGCCCGAGTTAATGGCGTTTATTTAGATATTGCCTTAAATGCCAAGGAAGATGGACTTTGGAATTCAATAAATGATGATGGATCAGCTGTACCAATGCGATTTAACGGTAATCCTTTCGGTAAATCTTATGGGGCTAACCGTACTTATTTAAATTATTTTTGGCGTTATACCGCTGCCCGCTGGGGATACTCTACCAGTATTCATTCATTTGAACTTTGTAATGAAAGCTATGTTTCAACAGGAGCGATGGAACAAACCAACGATATGGCTGTGCAGTTTAAACAAAATGACCCTAATCAGCATATGGTAACAGTAAACTTTGATCATCACGACATGATTAACGGCCAGGGTATCGCTTGGTCAGAAATCAACAAACCAAACGGACTTTATCCCGATGTTGCTTACGCCAACTTTCATGAAGCAATGGGAACAATGTCAGGCGTGAGTAACACTCCTGGCTGGGATATACAAAATGATCCCAGTTCCCCATGGACAGTTGATTCTGGCTGTGGGAGAAATAACAGTAAATGTTTACACACTAACAAAGCAACAGCTGGCAATACATCTCTGAGAATGTCTACCTTTACTGGGATCCCAGATCACATTTATACCTTGCGCTGGTGGAACAAACAATCAGGCGCTAACCTTTCCTCAACAATATCTGTTTTAGCCAATGCCAGCTATACCCGTGATATGCGTTGGCCTGTAACTATAAAAACAATTCCTCTAGTCTATGATATCCGAAATGCCATCACCTCCAATCAGCTCACCACTTCTACTGACGGCCCACTTTCTGGCAATGATATAGCAAGTTCAACTCCACCTGACAGTTGGCAGCAACGAGGTTTGCAGTTTATTGTTCCAAATTTTCCTACTTATGCTGCTACTTATCCGAATATTAATAGAGAATTTGCCGGTAACACTCCTTCTCTTCCAGACATGCCATACGAAGATCTTTCTATTAATCTTTCCAATTTTTCGGGAAATATGTATTTTGACGATTTCACTCTTTACGATGAAACCGCTCAAAAACCAGTTATACTTTTAAATGGCAACTTTGAGGAAAGTGTTATGGAAGAAGATACAGCCATGACTAGTTATTACGAAGGATATATGAGGGGCGAGCCAGCTCAAAGAGTTGTCCACGCACCAGTAGTAAATTCAAATTTGAATTTTTATGATCAGAATGTGGGAGAAAATGCAGAAATTAATAATAATCTTGACCCAACTTATTCATGGTATAAAAAGTTTTTATGGGGACAAGTTAACCATTATGGCTTAATTGCTTTTTGGTATGATTTTTCAGGAATAAAAAATCAAGCTTCAATCGTTAACACTGCTTTGCCTCTTGGTCAAGCCTATCTAAACTTTATGAAAGACATCCCGCTAAATAATGGCAAATACCAAGATAGCGCCGCCCAAACTTCCAGTTTTGATCTTCGCGCTTGGGGTCAAAAAGAAATTACCAATGGCAAATCAGATCGTGCTCATCTTTGGATTGACAATAAACCATATAGTTGGAAAAGTTTGATCAATAACAACGTTCCTTCGCCCATCTCTGGCACAATTACCATCCCCGATATGCAATCTAGTAAAAATTTTAATTTAGAGTGGTGGAACACGGCTGAATCAGACCCAACCAAACAAATCACTGGCACAACTCAAGCCGCTTCAGATAGTCAAGGTAATCTTACTTTCCAAGTAGCCAATCTCGCCTCAGACACAGCAGTAAAAATTTCTGTCGTCGAAATACCATCCACTCCTACGCCATCTCCCTTAATTACTCCTACTCCCACCACAACTGCGCCACTCACCCCTACTCCTACTGCTTCTACTTCTACACCAACTTCGCCAACACCAAGCGCTGTTTCTTCGTCAACCCCAGTCCCATCAGCAACCACCGTTACTAGCTCTGGCACAAGTTCTGTCATTAAAAGCGTTAAAGGCACGGCCAGCAAAGTTATCAAAAAAATTGTTAACAAAACTAAATTGGCAACTAAAAAGGTTGTTGACAAGACTAAACTAGCCGTCAAAAAAACTAAGGTAAAAGTCAAGCAAGTAATTGATAAATTAAAACTAATCTTTCAAAAGAAAAACCAAAATCAAAACCTAAAATAGCCTCACAAGTATCTTGATGAAAAAAAACAACGAAAATGAAGAAAATAATTAAAAGGCTAGCTAAGCTAACTCAAAAGCAGCGTGTTTCGATTGCTATAACACTAATTTTTGTAGTAGCTATAATTTTAGTTTTAAGAACATTCGTTTTTCACGGTGAAGGCCAATTTACTCCGACTGCACCCACCAATTTAGTGGCCACTGACAATAGTGATAAAACTCAAATATTTCTCCGATGGGTTGATAATGCCAGCGACGAAACTGGATTTAAAGTAGAAAGAACCCCAGATTTTGAACATGATTTTCAAGAAATTGTCACATTAAATCCTAATACCACAACCTACACTGACAGCATTGGAGTAGGAAAACGTTATTATTATCGAATACGGGCGTTCAATGCTTTAGGTGGTTCAGATTATTCTAATACTAATAGCCCGACCAGAGACGAGCCGGTTGATTTTTTAATGGGCCAGGGAAATTTCGAAAATCCTGTTGCTTCCTCCTGGCTAACTCTTGAGTCTGGAATAGGCAAAAGCATATACAGTTGGGCAAGCCCAAACAATGAGGTTGCGTCTGGCTGGACAGGTATCTATGATCCTAAAATTGATCTTTCTAAAAATATTATAGCTAAAAATATTAAAGGCGGCGGGGTTGATGGCTCTAACGCTCAGTATTTTGGTATTAAAGATTACAATGGAACAGCAGCTTACGCTCAAATCGGAAAGAATCTTCCGATTGGCAGCAATCCGGCTCTTTTGACTTCCGGAAATAAATTAATCCTTACAATAGACCAGTTAAACTTTATAAATAACAATAATCTTCCCTTGGGAACAAGTGTCTCTTATGATATGTATTACCAATTAACAGCCCTTGATTCATCTAGCAACAACCAAAAAATTTGGAATTATGTGCCACTAAGTTCCCCCCTTCGACAGGAAATTGTCATACCTAGTAATTTTGTGAGTAATTTTGCTTTCAGTTTTAGCCTTAAAATTACAGTAAATGGTAATTTAACTGGTTATGAACCGGGATTTCAAATTGATAATGCACATCTTTATCTAACGAATTCTTCTGATAATCCAATCACTTGGCAAATTCCGGCGCCAAGAAATAGAGACATCTTAACTCATGCTAATTATTACTGCTTTGGTTGTATGAAAAATGATTTTTATTGGGCAGCCGAACAAAATGATTATTTGTCAATATCTGATTATGACTACAACTTTATACCAGCAATGAAATTAGTCAATCCGAATATGAAATTTTATATTTATGAGTCTGCTAACATCACGGATGAAAGAGTTTTTTTCTCTGATAGAACCACTAATCGGTATGAGGATCATTCATTTTTCAAAAATAGTCCAATTGATTTTGTTGATGCCCTAGATAATCATCCTGATTGGTTTAAGACATTTCCGGCCAACACAGTACCGTTAAAAGATGGTCGAAAGGAAGAATTAAAATATAACAACTTGGGTCCACCAGATCTTTCAAATAAATTAAATTATGTCTTTCATCCTGATTACCCCACTGAATATATGACAAATTTGGACGCACCGACTTACAAAGAAACCTGGGCCAGTAATGTAATTTCTCGTATTCAAAAATATAAAGTAGATGGAGTTTTTGTTGATGAGGCCCCGGAAATGAATTTTGACGGGATATATACTGACCCTTCAACCGGTAAAAGCAATAACATGATGGCTTTTAGCCGGTCACCGAACGTTGCTCAATTTTTTAGCACATATATTGCTTCTGAATTTAGAAAAAATGGAATTGGCTATATTATCAATGGTTCCGAACGTCATTTAAATACTTGGCCCGGCGAGTCATATTTAAACCCAACCTGGGATCCTGCCACCGCCACTGCTGGAGTAGATGGAGTGTGGTCGGATTTCAACAGAAATCTTTATCAAAAGTTAAACCGTGGAATCACTCCTGATACTTTTTTTAATGAAGCAGCATTTATTGGTCTTAATTGGAAAGACAGCAATACATTTAATATGCCATCGTGGCTTAATTCTTTGGATGATATGGATCAAGTAATATCTTGGAACCAAGGTGTTTTAAAGCAGGATCAAAAGAAATTAATGCAAAATGTGATTTATTATGATAGACCAGACCTTAATGCCCCAGCTAATGGTGAAAATGGTACGATTAATTTTGCATTAACTACATACTTATTAGGAGAAAGTGAATTTAGCTCGCTTAGTATTGAAAATGGCAATCCGGCGAAAAAAGGAGTGGGTGATGGTGATTATAATCTTGGCATAGATTTTTCCGATACTAAAAAACTCGGAGCACCTTTAGAAAATCGAATCGTTGATTCAAATTATCCCGATAAATCTCTGCAATCACGCAAATTTATCAACGGGTTAGTTATAACCAACGGTTCACCTGATCAGCCCAGAAATTTTATTCTTACCAACAGTATGCTTGATAAAACAGGAACTACCATTAACCCGGGAACTTTAACGCTTCTGCCTCACACCGGTCGGATTTTATTTAATACTTCTTCAACAAAAGGCATTCCAGATACAAAAAATAATCCTTCTTCTAATCCAAAGTTAAATACACCCGGCGCTGTTAGCACTACTACTCCCACCCCTACCCCAACTGGAACTACTACTGCCACTGACGAGACAACGACTAACCCATCTTTAGAATCCACAGATTTCAAAACACCTATACCAGAAATTTTTTCTCCTAACTCTACTCCCAGTTCTTCTTCAACCGTCCCTTCTGTATCCACTACTACCACCCCTTTTACTACACCATCGGAAACAATCAGTAACGAACCAAACACAGCTGTATCAACCAATCCAACTAATGTTCAGGAAAGTCATGGCCTTAATTGGAAAACAATTGTAACTATTATTATTGCCTTGCTTTTCGCCGCCGAGCTAATTATATTTTTTGTTCTTCGAAATAAAAAACCATAAAAAAGACCCCGGCGCTAAATTTAACGTCGGGGTAGACTCGCTATTGCAGCTGTTAAAGCTGTAATTCTTAGTTATTGGCAACAACTGCAGAACCCGGGATCGCTTTCAAAATGCGATCTGGCCGCAGTACGGCGTTGACAGTCAGAATGTCGTCAGTCTTGACTGGAATATCAACACCACTAACAGTTAAGGGCTCATTTCCTTGAATGATGGTCACAGTTGTGCCATCAACATTGGTAACCTTGCCCCAGATTCGGCCAAGCAGGTTGTTAGCCATTTCTGGCCACTTACCAGGCATCCCAAGAGGTTGGATCGGCTGAGCGACTGGATCAAAACTTCCATTTACCAGATCAGCCTCCACTACTATTTCCGGCGAAACCGACACCAGTTTTCCGGAAAAACCGGCCAAATGGGTGCGGCCCGGATAGAGTTTTTGCGGATCATTATTTATTACCCGCATTCCCCAAGTTCGGCTGGTATTCTCTACAAAGAATTGGCCGTTAGCCGCATCTTCGTCAATCACCTCTAAAGAATCAACGTAAAACTTCGTGCCTATCGGCAATTGTTTTACATTAGTATTGTTGTCAATGGCCTCGGTATAGGTATGAGAAAACGTCACACTGCCTTCACCGTTTTCATTTAATTGGCCAGTCAACACCTCATCGCTGTTGTTTCCCATTGGGTCAAAATGCCCAATGTTAATGGTCCATACCGCGTTTGGTTGTCCGAAAAGAACTATACGAATCGATCCACGCGGAACTCCCCAGAGCTGAGCTTGACTGTGATCCGGTATCTGATCCGGCACGCCGGTCATATCACCGTCATAAAACTCATCCTCATCGTCACTATTGTCAATAGAAACGGCATCTTCGAGGCTTGAATCCCCAAAAGCGCTATTTCTGGTCAAAGTGATAGCCATGGAGTCAATTCGTTCAATGAAGCATCTTTGCGAACAGATTGATACTCCAGAAAGGATTGCTCCCGGATCAACTAAAGATGCCGGTAAAACATCTTGCACCGTAGTAAGTGAGGATAATTTCACAGAGGCCGATTGTGCCACTACTTTGGGAGCCAATAAAACTCTTAACTGAGATAGAGTCGGCTTATTCTCTAATGAAATTATTGGCGACGCAACTGATGTCGTTGTGGCAAAAACAGTATTGCTTGCAACACTAACAGTGTACCAACCACCGTAAAACATTGCATACAAGTTAGCTTTTTTCTCCCACCAACGATCATGCATGACGATAAAATGGTGAATGCTCGTCAGCACCTTCATCAATTGTGGCACATATTTTGATGTACCAACATAGTTAAAGCGGCAAGCCGAATCCATGATGCCACTATCAAGACCATTTTGACCAATGAAGATGCCTGGCCCTTTTGCCACCCAATGTTCTCCCCAGTAAAATCCTCTTTTCTTATTGCGATGAGGAGACTTTACTTTGATAACAATATCATTACCTCTAGCAGTCTCCTTGTTGGCTACATCTTGGCTCCAAGATTTAGTACCAAGAAGCACCATTCCAAGGGTTCGAGCTGCTTTAGCCCAAATGATATTATTGCCACTGTAGCAGTGGTTTTTCTTAAGTAAAGTCAAGGCATCACCAACATTGTTGTATCCAGCGATAGCCGCTAAAGAACACGTTGGACAACCGATGGCCGAAACAGTCTTGCCACCAGGCAACAATGTTTGATCTCCCACCTGAGTGATTTGTGCCAAGCCAAAAAGAGGGGCACCACCAATGGAGTTACCTAATTCATAAACAGCACCTGGTCCAGACGGATACCAATTTTTCTTTGGTTCTCCGTAAGTACCAGTCACCGAAAACTCATACGCACTTGGCCATAACTCTAGTTTGCAGCCAATATCATAACACGTAAAACTCTCATACTTATTCTCGCTTATTTGGTTATGAGTATCGGGCTGATAAGTAATATCTGGCTCCAGAGTTAACGAACTTATATGGAAACGCCCATCATTAAATGGAGCTCCACCATTAAGCCAACCAAGAGCAAACATCCCTTTTGGCAAAGCGATATTAATTGTGCCACCGGAAGGCCATGTTCCTTCCGGATTTTTGGTTATAACCACCCTGTCAACAGGTGGTATGTTCCAAGTCATGTCGGCAGCGAATACCGGGAGAGAGGTGACAAAAAAAAGAAATACCAGAACTAGTGTTTTCATTTCTTCTTCACCTCCTTAGATTTAGCTATTGAGCCTGTGACCGGATCAATTCTAAATACCAGCCTGCCTGATTTAGCTTCTTCAGAAGTAAGACGCAAAGTTTGCGTTTTTTCCCAAGGGGTACCATTCCAACCATTGGCCGAAACGATTAGCTTCTTGGCTTTACCAGTGAAATGAAGTACAACTATTGATTTCTGTGTCGAGGTAATCTCTCCTTGCGTAAGCTTCGTATCAAGATCGCCACTCAAAAGAGCCGCACTTTCTGGATTACTCTCGACAATCTGGTGTTTTTGATCAGCAACCAGATTTTTTGGATGTTGGCCAAATGTTTTCAAAACCAACTTACCAAATTCCGCTCTACCTTCAAGGTAAAAACCTGCTGTCATACTACAGACTTCCTTCTTTGCTTCAGGTTCTTTGCCGGTTACAGCCGTTACGAATATCATCACCGACAAAATGGCATACAATATTACAAGTACCTTTCTCATTGCCGTAAACCTCCAATTTTTTGTGAGATGTCAAAGTACTCCGCAATTTCTTACGATCGCTATATAACCAAACTGATAAAAACCAAAGTTGGAGCTTTGGATCATTTATCAATTTGTTGCTGTTATTTTAACCTAAATTATAGAACCTGTCAATACTTTTACCGATTTTCGATCGTCACCGATTCAATCTTATCACCCACTTGGATTTTTCCCACTACATCCATGCCACTTAGTACTTGGCCAAAAAGATTATAAAGTTTGGGCAAACTTGGTTGATCTTCAATACAAATAAAAAACTGTGAACCATTAGTATTTGACCCGGAATTAGCCATCGCCACTGTTCCTGCCTTATAATCACCAATTACTTTTTCATCTTCAAATTGATAACCCGGTCCACCAGTACCAGTGCCATTTGGATCACCACCTTGAATCACAAAACCTGGTACGACTCGATGAAAAGTAAGACTGTCATAAAATTTATTTTCAGCTAAATAAACGAAATTACTCACTGTCTTTGGTGCTTTATCGGCATAAAGCTCGAGTTCAATGGTGCCTTTGCTTGTTTTTACAATCGCTTTTTTATTTTTAATTTTTTCATCTGGCAAAACACCAGGAAATTTAAAAGTACTCATTGATTTAATCTCCTTCTTTGGCGTTTGTTCTGAACTTGGCTTAGAATTTTGAGCCGTGCATCCAGAAAAAACAACTGTTATTAATATTAAAGTTAATAAAACAAGACTCTTTTTCATTTTCTAAAATATATCACTATTTTGATCTTGCACGCAAGGTTGGATCTAAAATCTTTTTTCGCAGTCGTAAATTTTTTGGCGTTAGTTCTAAAAGTTCATCGTCTTCCAGAAAATCTAAACATTGCTCTAAACTAAAAATAGTCGGAGGCGTCAGAATAACCGAAAAATCAGAATTTGAAGCTCGAACATTTGTTTGCTTTTTTTCTTTAGTCACGTTAATTTCAATATCTTCTTGACGATTATTAAGACCGATAATCATTCCCTTGTACACTTCGGTTTGAGGTGGAATAAAAGTAGCACCTCGACCTTGAGCAATATTTAACCCATAAGTTAAAGCTTTACCATTTTCAGAGGCAATTAAAACACCGTTACGAAGTTTTGGAATCGAACTACCAACTGGTTCATAACGCAGAAAAATAGAGTTCATCACGGCCGTACCGCAAGAAAGAGTTAGTAATTGATTTCTAAGACCCAAAAGACCACGAGTGGTTATTTCAAAAATAAGTCTGGTCGTACCATTACTTTCTTCTTGTGAAATTAAAATTCCTTTACGACGACCAACCTCAGCATTAACAGCACCAGTTTTATCATTATCAACATCTACCGTTAACTCTTCGACTGGTTCCGAAAGAACGCCATCAATTTCTTTGGTAATAACTTGGGGCTTACCAACTTGCAACTCATAACCTTCTCGTCTTAAAGTTTCGATCAAAACGGAAAGATGAAGTTCACCTCGACCAGATAAAATAAACTCTGTATTCTGCTCTTCAAGCTTTAATGAAACATTTGTTTGGAGCTCTCTTTTAATTCTTTCTAAAATTTGTCGGCTGGTCACAAATTTACCTTCTTTACCCGCAAACGGCGAGGTATTAGCCGAAACCGCAATTTTCAAAGTCGGTTCTTCAATTTCAATTGAAGGAAGAGCCTCCGGATTTTGAGCATCACTAATAGTGTCACCAATACCAGCATGGCTTGTACCGGTAATTGAAACAATATCACCGGCTTGAGCTTCAAAATTTTCAATTTTTTTCAAACCTTGATTAGTATAAATATTTTCAATTTGGCCAGTTTCTTTAATGCCATCTTCATTTATCACGACAATATTTAAGCCAACTTTGGCAATGCCTTTTTTAATCCGACCAATCACATATTGTCCTTTAAAACTATCGAAGTCCAAGGCACTAACTTGCATTTGAAAAGGTTTGTCTATTTCCGCACAAGGTGCTGGAATATATTTTACAATTGCTTCGAAAATTGGTATTAGATCAGCTGGCAAAGAAACATCGTCTGGTAATTCAGACCAAGCTTTTCCTTCGCGGCTAATACAGTAAAAAATCGGAAAATCAAGATGAGAATCGTCGGTCGCTAAATCCAAAAATAAATCGTAAGTTTTATGAATCGTCTCTTTTACCCGCGCATCTTTTTTATCAATTTTATTAATCACCACAATTGGTTTTAAACCAATCTCTAAAGCTTTTTTTAGAACAAATTTGGTCTGCGGCATTGGCCCTTCTTGGGCATCAATTAAAAGCAAAGCGCCGTCAGCCATATTTAAAGTTCTTTCCACTTCGCCACCAAAATCCGCGTGACCAGGTGTATCAATAATATTTATTTTCACATCTTGACCATCCTTACTTTGATAATTGACCGCGGTATTTTTCGCCAAAATCGTAATGCCCCGCTCACGCTCTTGAGCATTTGAGTCCATAATTAAAATTTGCGACATAGCCGCTTCATTTTCTCTAAAGGTCTTCGATTGTTTTAAAAGGCCATCAACTAAAGTAGTTTTACCGTGATCGACATGGGCGATGATGGCAATATTTCTTAAGTTCATAATTAAATTTTAATAGATTTTAATAGTCTAACTTATTAAGTTTACTCCTTTTTAAGACAAATGTCAACCCTATGGCCAAACCGCTCGAATACCATTAATATCGCCTAAGCCTAAAGTGTCTTTTTTAAGTTCTCCTCGCGCGGCATAACCATACATTGTTAAGTCTTTGGAATTAGCATCATATAAGTCACCTAAGCCCATCCAATGACCAAATTCATGAGTCGCAATATCTTGCAAGTCAAAACTAGAAGCTGCTCCACCACAATCATTACTCCCATTATAAGAAGTATAATTCCAAGAATATCTTTTATTAAAAACTGTGTCTGCGTCAGCTAAGCGTCCGTTGCCGTCAGTCCAAATATAAGTTAAGCCCACAATTCCTGAGGGTAGGGTTCGCCATAAAATAGTGTTTTCACCATCATTACTAGCATTAGTTTTACTAGAATCGCCCGCATAATGAAACAAAATGCCGCCACCGGCGCCTTGCAAAGCGACAAATCCTTTTTCAATCGCTGTTTTAACCTTACTATTAGAAAGTGATGACGGCTTACTGCTGTAGTTAATACGATAATTAGTAATGCCGCTTTGTAATTTCCAACCACCCCAACCAAAATTCGAAACCTGATCGTTACGAGTAATATTGCATTTTTTGGGGATTGCTTGATAATGAACCAAAATGCGCAAATTATCTTTATCTTCAACCTTAGCTTGTTTAGCACTGATTTGAAACGGAAAAAAGATAAAGCCACAAAAAACCAAAAATCCTAGAATAATCCCTGAAATTTTTTTCATCAAAAATTCTCCTTTTAGATTTAATCTAATTTTATCAAGATTTCGAAGTTAGAACAAACTTAGAACTTAGTTTTATTTTACAGTATAAGTTATCGCCTCGTTCACATCACCGTTTAAATAAAGTTTTACCATATAAACCCCTGTTGGATGCTCATTTTGAGCGGTTTTAGACGTCCAAATAAAACTATAATATTTTAGATTATTATTAGTAATTGTAGCGATTTTTGAATCAAGATATTTGCCGTTTAAATAACGAACATATTCAATTTTTGCGCCTTTGGACACGTTTTTAAGTGTTCCGACAACATAAATAGACTTATCTGTCTTGGAATCAAAACTATTATTGGGGTTTACAGCTTTGCCATCTTTATCTATACTGGTAGCCGCCATTGCCTCTTTTATCTGCGCCTTGACAGTAGTCGTCGAGGCAGGCGTTGAAGTTTTGGTTGGGGTAGAAGTTGATGCTGTGGTTGATTTCGCCTTAAAATAATTATAAGCAATGGTACCACCAATACCTAAACCTAAACCAATTAAACCGACAATTAATAACAAAGTAATACTAGTAAAAGGTGGTTTTTTATCCAAATTACTGTTCTCCATTGCTACCTCCTGTTGTTTCCGCAGAAGGAGTGGATGTATTTTTTTCACTATCACCGCTGGGACTACTACTCTCTGTCCCGTTTTTTATCTCTCCGGAACTATTTTTAACATCTGGTGTTTCCGATACGTCTGGTGTTTCTTGTGTATCCAGTGTCTCTGTTGCGTCTTCTACTTCAACTTTTTTATTATCCTCATTCCCATCTTCTAATTCATTGTCTTTGGCATCTTTTTGTTGTTTTATGGCTACGGAATCATTTTTAGTAGATTCGATACCATTTTTAACATCTCGACCAAAATCCGTCGTCGGATTCGTTAAATCCGTAGCTGCAGGTGTTTGAGCACTAACTACTAAAGTAGTTCCAGCTGATAACATCAAAACTATTATACTGATAAAAAACCATTTAAATTTCATTTTCCCTCCTATTAATATTATAGACTAAGCCAAATCATTGTCAAATTCGTTGACGAAGAAAACAATTTACTACAATTTAACCAAAATTGGCTGATCGGTAGTTAATTTTATTGTACCTGCCTCTATTGTTTGTTCTTGTCCTTTAATGTCGGGTGACTTTGACTTGACCCGAAATTTCACTCGGCAGTGTCCCAGACCATAAAGCATAAATGGTTTTATTATTGACGGTAAATTTATATTGCCCGTCGGCCATTTTTTCTACTTTGGAAAAGCCACCAATTTTACTCTCAATCATCTTTAAAGTAGTAAGAAAAAGCCGCGGTTGGCCATCGGTGTTAAATACCATTGAAGAACCAATAAGACCGCCGTCGGGACCAATCAAATCAATAAATACTAAATTAGCGCCATTGGCAAAAGCAAGAATGGAGTCTTTAAAATACAAAGCCGCTTGAGTATCTTCACTGACGTTTGGTAGGTTGGTTTGTGTTTTATCAGGACCAGGCCCAGCCGGCGGCGCGGCCATTGGGACCGATGACGAAGGCGTGCCGGCATAAATACCAAATTCCGTCAAATATAAAGGTTTTTTGGCCAAAATTTCCAAAAAGCTAGTCCTCCTCCAAGCAAAACAACAAGAGCAATAATTAATACAATTTTAACTGTCCGTGACATCTTTATCCCTCTTACTAAAATGCTTGGCCATTTTTAAAAAATTTTCAATCACTAACTTTCCTTCATTATAAGACACATTAATTTCACCATGGAACTGAACACCATAAATGAATCGTTGAGTGCTTTTTTGAGCCTGAACATAGGTGGATTTGGCAATGATTTTAAATTCTTCAGAGGGTTCCACTACCGCCCAACTGTGAATTTCGGGCGCAATAAAATCATTTTTAACTCCTTCAAAAATCGGATCTTGTTCTAAGATTTTAATTTTAGCTCTCCTTGTTTGTGGCTCCATTGCCGAGATATCAGACCAACCCATACTTCTCCCTCGCGAGTAACCGTAAGCCATCGCTAAAAATTGATGTCCAGCGCAAATACCTAAAATTGGAATGTTCGACTGACGAATAATTTCAAATTCGCCATTGTGTTCAAACATTGGCAAATTGGGATAATCGGCATTGTTACCACTAAGCACAATTGCTACCGGCTTCTTCGGCAGTCTCTCCAGAACTTCCATGGAGGCTTCAAAGTACGGAATCGTCACCGTCTTTAAGCCCAAACTTAAACTTTCAATATGTTTAGCTAAATCGGTAAAAGTAAAGCCGTTATGTTCGTTGCCAACAATTAAGATATAATCGCTTTCAGGAATATGAGGTATTGGTGGTTGACCAGGGCTATATAAAATAATTTCGTTTATTTGAGCAGCATAACCGACGAATTCTTTAATTAGCAGTCGAAAAAATCTAGCCGTAACTTTCTTAAAATCAATTATATTCCTAAAAGTATCATTATTTACGATTTTTGTTTCAGTAATATCGTCCCAAACTTGACCATTAATACTTGATTGCAAAACAAAACTTTTGAGCCAACCATCGGGTTCATTAGGATTTGATAAAATCCAAATACGAGAAATTTCTTGGACACTGCCAAGATCAAATTTTAACCAATGTTGACTTTGACCTGGCGGCGGACTTTGCCAGAAAGTGACTAGACCTGGGTCATCTAAATCAATAATATTTTTGGCATTATAGCCGGCGGAGGCTTCAATTTTTTCTATTTTTGCACGGGTAAGATTCATAAATTGGTCGTCAGAGGTTGTATCCACAAAAAATCGGGAAACTTCCCATTTGCTTTTTATACCAAAAGGGCTAATAGTCCTGACTCGCCAATAATACTGACTTTTGTCAGTTAATGCTTGATCTTCTTTTATTTTTAAATCGGTCACAAATTCCCCATTTTCCGGTAAATTTTCAAAAACCATTAAATCAGAAGTGTCAAAATTCTTTGATTTATCAAGTTGCACTTCATAACGACGAATTTTTGTTCCCCCTTTGGCATTAAAAAAAGATAGCAAAGGTGTCGTTTCTGTTAAAATTACGTCGAAGCTCGGATTATTAGTTAATTTTGGCGGCACAAGTTCGTGCTGAATTTTATTTTTATAGTGTAAATAAACCAAATAGAGAACCAATAAAGATAAAATAATGATAATTAAAATATATAGAATAATCAAAATTCCCTCCGTCTTTGATTATGGTAGATTAGCCAATCTACGCGGAAATTAATTCTGTTGAATTAATTATATCAGAAAAAATGTGATATATTAAAGTTAGTAGTTTTTATTTTTTAAAAACAAGGAGGGTAAATTGAATTCAAACAAAAAAGTTCTCGGCGTTTTTTCTTTGGCAATGATCAACGTTGCTTTAATCTGCAGCTTAAGAGGCCTACCAATGATGGCCGAATATGGTTATTCGATCGTCTTTTTCCTTTTGGTGGCAGTGATTTTGTTCTTAATACCAGTCTCACTGGTTTCAGCAGAACTAGCCACTGGCTGGCCAAAAAAAGGAGGAATTTACTCTTGGGTCAAGGAGGCTTTTGGTGAAAAATGGGGTTTTATTACCATTTGCCTTGAATGGTTGCAAAATCTGGTTTTCTACCCGACCGCGTTAGCTGCCACCGCGGCCGTCATCGCCTATTTAATTAATCCGGAATTAGCCAATAATAAAATTTTTACTCTGGGAGTGATTATTGTTGTTTACTGGGGAGCAATTTTGATTAACTTTCGGGGGATGAAATTTTCAGGTCTAGTTTCTAGTGTTGGAACGCTGTTGGGAATAATTCTGCCTGGCGCAATTTTGGTTTTGCTGGGATTAGCATGGATTTTATCTGGCGGAACCTCACAAATCTCTCTTTCTTCTAGCGGTTTTTTGCCTGATTTAAGTAATATTAAAAATATTGTTTTCTTAACCGGTATTTTTTTATTTTTTGCCGGAATTGAGGTTTCCGGTGTTCACGCTTTAGAAGTAAAAAATCCTCAGAAAGATTACCCCAAAGCAATTTTTTTCGCCGCTTTAATTGTAACGGTGATTTTTTTACTTGGTTCTTTGGCTATCGCCACTATTTTACCAAAAAATGAGATCAGCTTGACTGCCGGCATCATGCAAACTTTTAAAACGGTTTTTGATCAATTTAATCTTGGTTGGGCCATTCCGATTATTGTTATTTTGACCGCGCCAGGAATGATTGTTCAAGTCAGTTCTTGGATTGCTGGTCCCAGTCGAGGTCTTTTAGCCACCGCTGAAGATGGTAGCCTGCCTCCTTTTTTCCAAAAAATGAATAAAAATGATATGCCAGTCAATATTATGTTCGTACAAGGAGTGATTGTTTCTATTATTTCTCTAGCCTTTTTATTTGCTCCGACTGTTAACAATTCTTTCTGGATCTTAACAGATTTAGCCGCCGTCCTTTATTTAACAGTTTATATTATTATGTTCTTGACGGTCATTAAACTCAGAAAAACTCAGCCAAATACGCCTCGGCCTTATAAAGTTCCTGGCGGTACTTTTGGCCTTTGGTTTTTTGTGGTGCTGGGCATTATCGCTTGTATCTCGGCTATTGCTTTAGGATTTTTTCCACCAGCTCAACTGCAAATTAGACTGTTCCGCTACGAATTTTCCTTACTAATTGGAGTGATTATATTTATGATTATTCCTTTTATTATTTTTGCTTTTCGAAAACCATCCTGGAAAAAGAAAATTGAAACCAAGTAATTTACTAAGGAGGAAAATATGCTTCATAAAAAGAAAAAAATCAGCGAATTGGAAGATGCTCAAAAAGGACATTCGAGTACTTATAGCACAAGATATTTTAGTAAACCAATCCCGAAATATGAAATCCCAGAAAATGAAATGCCCGCCAATGCTGCTTACCAATTAGTTCACGACGAACTTAATATGGATGGTAATCCTGCTCTAAACCTTGCTAGTTTTTGCACTACTTGGATGGAACCGGAAGCAGAAAAACTAATTGCCGAGAATAATAATAAAAATTTTATTGATCATGATGAATATCCGCAAACAGAAATTATTCACGAACGGTTAGTTAATATGATGGCCCGCCTCTTCAACGCCCCTGACGATTGCGATTCTGTCGGTACCGCTACCATTGGTTCTTCAGAAGCAATTATGCTTGGACTTTTAGCTCATAAATGGACTTGGAAAAATAAACGTAAAACTGAAAACAAACCCTACGACAAGCCAAATATTGTTTTTGGTAACGATGTTCATATCTGCTGGGATAAATTTGCTCGTTATTTCGATGTTGAACCAAGAATTGTGCCAATGGAAAAAGACCGTTTTATTCTTTCTGTCTCCGAAGTCGAAAAAAGAGTTGATGAAAATACGATTTGCGTGGGAACTATTTTAGGGACAACTTTTACCGGTCAACACGATCCAATCGAGGAAATAAACGATTTACTTTTAAAAATTAAACAAGAAAAAGGTTGGGATATTCCGATTCATGTTGATGCAGCTAGCGGTGGATTTATTGCTCCTTTTATTTATCCAGATTTAAAATGGGATTTTCGCCTCGAGCAAGTTAGATCAATTAATGTTTCTGGTCATAAATACGGTCTTGTTTATCCTGGCCTTGGCTGGCTTATTTTTCGCGATGAAAAAGATGTACCTAAGGATATTGTTTTTACGGTTAATTATTTAGGTGGTAAAATGCCAACTTATACTTTGAATTTTTCTCGTGGTGGAGCCACTGTTATTGGTCAATATTACAATTTCCTCCGTCTTGGCAAAGCGGGTTACACCAGAATTATGAGTAACATCACCGAAAATGCTAAATATTTAGCCGAGAAACTGCTTAAAACTGAATATTTTGAATCACTTAATCCAACCCAACTTTTACCAGTCGTAGCCGTAAAATTAAAAAATAATGAGAATTTTACTCTTTACGAACTAACTGATAAATTACGTGAAAAAGGCTGGATTATGCCCGCCTATTCACTGCCCGCTAATGCGGAAGAAATTGTGATCATGAGAATTGTTGTTCGCGAAAATTTTAGTCGTGATATGTGCGATATTCTTTACGAAGATATTGTTGAAGCTTACAATGACCTCAAAAATAAAAATTAAGCACTATATCAAAAGCTCCCCTCACAAATAGTAAGACGGCAACTAAATTTCCGAAGCCACTATTTGTGTGGTTCTCTAATAAATAAGTCAACCACCACCAAAGATGGTAGCTTGACAACAGCCTGAAAGGCATTAATTATTTAACCACACTGTTCTTTTTCCTGCGACCATTTGACGTATTTCTTTATCTGGTTCTCGTTTAGCCCAACTGTGGAGACACAATATCCCCTGGCCCAGATATGGCATCCCCAGTGTTTTTTTTGTAAACTCTTTTTGTTCTTGATACATCTTGATTGCTAATTCACCCTTGAGTCAACCCATCGTTTCAGAAAAAGAGTACTTCGGCGGTATTGCTAAAATTAGGTGGGCATGATTTTCTTGGATGTTAATTTCCTCAATCTGCATTTGGTCTTTTTGACCCGTAAGTTTATACAGTTCATTGCGAACGTAGACTTCAAGCTTCCTCACAAGGATGTAATATCGATATTTGGTACAAAATACGATATGATGCTTGTTTGATTATTGATCCGCTTTACTATACAATTTTAAAAAGACAGATGATTGAAATATTTGAGAAATTAAGGTACAAAATCATATTTCTTCCGATAATTTTAGCAACGATATTAATATCCGTATTAATATCGAATTTTTGTATTCCCGATGGCTGCACCTACAATCCTCGGCAAATATGCGGTACGGATTCGTGCGTTGGCGAAAGTATATTCGACCATATTCAGGAGCGAGTAAATTTATTCTCAGCATTGCCGGCCATTTCGATTCTTGCTTTGTTGATGGTAATTTTTTTGGCATTTTATTCAAATTATTTTAGATTATTAGCGATACACCCTCCTGACAAATCGTATTTTGGTAAAAACTTTATAAAATTTCTCGAGTTAAAAATTTTCGATCCACTCCTTGACGCGTTATCTAACGGAAGATTGTGTCCTCAAATTTATCCTTCTCATCAATATTCGTTAATTTTAATAAATATTAATTTGAGAAAGGATTTTTAATGTCAAAAAATAAAAAAGGAAGAAGCAATAGCGGCAATATAATCGGGGTAGTCATTGCCATCGGTGTTATCTCGCTTATAGCTTGGGCTATAGTTACATCGCAAAGCAATAAAAAAGTTGAACCCAATACTAACTTCGCAGAAATAAAGTCTGATGATCAGATAAAAGGAAGTAAAGACGCGCTGATAACCTTTATAGAATATTCAGATTTTCAATGTCCGTATTGCGTACGGTTTCATCCCGTTATGGAAAAAGTAATCGATAAATACTCGGGCAAGGCAAGATGGGTTTATCGGCATTTTCCTCTTAATTTCCATAAAAACGCCAAGATAGCAGCCGAAGCGGCAGAAGCAGCCGGCGAGCAGGGAAAGTTTTGGGAATTTAGCGCAAAAATTGCTCAGAATTCTCAGCAAGACGGTACTGGTCTAAATAAAGTAGATCTTGAAAAATATGCCGAGGAGCTTGGTTTGGATATAGCAAAGTTCAATAATGCCATAAACCAAGGAAAGTATAAAGAAAAAGTTGAGGCTGACTATAACTCCGGAATATCCGCTGGTGTTCAAGGTACCCCATCGCTTTATATGATCGACAAAAATGGAAAAGTTGAGAAGTTAGAGAATCTGGATGAAGCATCAATAATTGCAAAAATCGAAGCGGCAAGTAAGGAATAAATGAATGATTCCTCGATACAATCGAATTTTCCTACCCTCAATAAGAGAAAGAGTATTGAAGAGTTCGTCTATTTTGACAATGCTTGCACAACCCTAAGACCTAAATCCGTAATCAATGCAATGAATAAATATTACGAAGAATACTCCGTGTGCGGCGAACGGTCATTGCACAAGCTAGGAAAAATGGTATCGGATAAAGTACATGAAACAAGGTCTCTTGTTGCCCGACTGATAGATGCGCGAAAAGAAGAAATAGTTTTTACCAGAAACACAACTGAATCAATTAATTTCGTCGCTTATTCTATCGATTGGAAAAAAGGTGATGTAGTTTTAACTTCTGACAAGGAACATAACTCTAATTTATTGCCGTGGATAAGATTATCGGCAAAACTAGGGACTGTACACGCAGTAGTAAAATCCGACTCGAATGGAAGTATTGATCTTTTGTATTTAAAAGAATTGCTAGAGAAATATAACGGTAAAGTTAAGTTGGTAGCAGTTACCTTGTCGTCAAATCTAGATGGTATAACTAATCCTGTATTGGAAATCGCCAGGCTGGGGCATAGATATGGAGCACTTATCTTGGTTGATGCCGCACAGGGCTTACCTCATCAATCGGTGAGTGTTAAGAAATTTGATGTCGATTTCCTGGCTTTTTCCGGTCATAAAATGCTAGGTCCTTCTGGGACAGGTGTGTTGTATGGAAAAAAGAAGCTTCTAGAAGAATTTGAACCTTTTATGATTGGCGGTGGAACGGTCGTGAAGTCAACTTATAATAGTTATTGTTTAGAAAATATTCCCGAAAGGTTCGAGGCTGGTCTGCAGGATTACGCTGGTATAATCGGTTTAGGTGAGGCAGTTAAATTTATTCAAAAAGTTGGATATAAAGAAATAGCAAGAAGGGATTTAGAGTTAAACAAGTATATTACCGACTATCTATGCTCAATCGAAAGAGTGCATATTATAGGGGCGAATGAACCGGAAAAAAGAGGAGGGATAATTTCGTTCTATGTTGATGGAGCTGACTCTCATATGATCGCTCTCATGTTGGACGAAGCAAATATTATGGTTCGTTCAGGGCAATTATGCGTTCATTCCTGGTTTAGTGATAAAGATATCCAAGGTGCGATAAGGGTTTCGGCGTATTTCTATAATACTCTCGAGGAAGCGGAGTATTTCACAAAAACGCTTAGTAATATATTAAAGGCGGTTTAATGGCTTGCATAATAGCATTAATAGTTTTCTCAATCATGGGTTTGTTCAGTGCGACTCACAGGCAATTGGCAAGGGAAGCATTTGATTGTGTATTTAGAAGAGTAACATTCAGACCATGTAATACTGGTTTTAAAGAAAAGATACGCGGTCGGATTATCGGTAAATTACTTAAGCGTTCGGTAGCACTTGCAAAATTTTCAAATAAATACTTTGAAGTATTCGCCTGGATATTCTTTTTACTAACCGTTGCAAGCACCGGCTATACTATTAAGGGCGGTTACAATTTTTACCGATATGGAAGCTGTAACGGACTAAACCAGGGAGGTTTTTGCGCCTTCGATCCTACGGGAAAAAATAATGCGACAAGCAGTGTTGCTGATGGCTCTTGTCCAATCAAACAGCCGACTACTAAAGACCTGACTTTGTCTGCCGTCGATTTAGAGTTATTCCAATCGAAAAAGGCGGATTCGAAAAACGACCTTGTGTTCGTCGGATGCTATAGCTGCGACTATACAAGAAAAGCATATCCTGTTGTTAAAAAATTATTGGAAAAAGAGAATATCAATTATACTTTTATTCACTTCTCGGTTAAGAATGAGAATGAAAATTTTCCATTGTATGTCTACGCTGCGTCGAAGATTGATCAAGAAAAATATTGGCGTCTAAACGATTTATTTTTCGAGGCAAGCAAAGAAGATTTACAGAGTCAAGAAAAGATAGACAAAATGGTTATTAAAGTAGGATATGACTTACAAGTTATAAAAGACGAAGCGCAAAAGGAAACTACCAAGCAGGCCGTTCAAAAACAGATTGAAGAGATAAGAAAAACCCATATATACGGCACGCCGACGGTTTTTATCAATGGAAGGTCGATAGTTGGGCCAAAGCCTTACAGAGTTTATAAACTAATGTTAAGATAGAAACAGGAATTAATATGTTTAAAAATAAAAAATTTATATTATTAGCGGTTTCTTTGGCAATAATCATACCTCTCGAAGTGTTGTCGCTGTTTTCTATCCATCTTTCTTTATGGATAGAGGCACCGATAACTGCTGTTTTGCTTTTTATTTTTGGGTGGGAAGTTTTTAAGAATGGCATTAAGAGTTTATTTAAACTAAATTTTTCCAACATAAACCTCCTGATGACTATTGCCGTCCTTGGCGCTCTTTATCTTCGTCAGTTCGAGGAAGCAGTGGTAATTGTTGTTCTTTTTGCATTGGCGGAAGCTCTGGAAGAATTTGGTATCTCTAAAAGCAAAAAGGCCCTTGAAGAACTTGTTAGCAAGACGCCAAAAACGGTACTACTTAAAGGTATGAAGGAAAAAACACCTATAGAGAAAGTGAATATTGGTGATATTATGGAAATCAGACCGGGTGATATTATTCCGCTGGACGGAGAAATTGTGTCCGGGGGTTCGATGGTCGATGAAGCGACCATAACCGGGGAACCGATTCCCAAAACAAAACAAATCAGCGATCTAGTCTATGCCGGTACTCAAAATATGGACGGATACTTGGAAGCAAGAGTTACCAAGCTAACAAAAGACACAACGATTTCGAAAATTATCGAATTGACGGCAAAAGCTGCTCAACATAAATCAAATTCACAACAATTTATCGAAAAGTTTGCCAGTAAATACACTCCGCTGGTTATAATAATCGCTTTTTTAGTAGTCGTAATTCCGGTTTTATTTTTTAATCAGCCATTTGCACATTGGTTTGCTCAGGCATTAACTCTGTTGGTGATTGCTTGTCCTTGTGCGCTAGTTATTTCAACACCTATCGCTATTTTTTCGGCTGTTGGAAATGCCAACAAACAAGGTGTTCTTATAAAAGGCGGTAAGTTTTTAGAAGAATTAGGGAAAATTAAGGCGATTGCTTTTGATAAGACCAGAACTTTAACAAAGGGAGAGGTTGTCGTCTCTGAAATCATACCCTTTAACGGATACACGAAAGAAGAGGTTTTAGCTTGTGCTGCTGGTCTCGAATCATTTTCAGAGCATCCTCTGGCCAAAGGAATAATGAAAAAGGCCGAGGAATTGAATGTAAAATTCAAAAATGCTTCGAGCTTTAAAGCGGTGGCGGGAAGCGGAGTAACTGGGTTTTGCACGATTTGCAGTAAGGAAACTTGTCTTGGAAATGTTCAATTTGTATCAAAAGAACATGCTATAGAAAATAAAATAAGAGAAGCGGTGGAAAGATTGGAAAAACAGGGTAAAACGGCTCTAATCTTGGGTAATAAAGATCATATTGAAGGTATTATATCAATTGAAGATGAAATTAGAAGCGAGAGTAAATCTCTGATCGATTATCTAAAGAGAATAAATATAATCCCAGTCATTTTAACCGGAGACAACAAGTCCACTGCCGGTTATGTTGGGGAAAAGTTAGGAATTGAAAAAGTCGAGGCGGCTCTATTGCCCGAAGATAAGGCTGGTAAAATCGAGTACCTAAAGAAAGAATTTGGGCTGGTAGCAATGGTTGGCGATGGTGTCAATGATGCTCCAGCATTAGCTGGTGCTACCGTTGGGATAGCAATGGGGTCTGTCGGGTCTGACGCGGCAATTGAGAACGCCGATATTGCTATTATGGATGATAAGATTGGCAAAATCCCATATTTGATCGGTTTGGGTCGAAATGTAAACAAAACAGTGAAATTCAATGTTACGCTTGCGGTGCTAACAAAATTGGTGTTTATAATTTTGGCAATCGTCGGTATGAGTAATCTAGCTTTTGCTATTTTCGCCGATGTAGGAATATCGGTCATTGTTATTCTCAATAGTCTTAGGCTGTTAAATTTTTCCAATATCAACAGGGTTCCATAATTATTAAAGATCAAATTTATAATATATGAGTTCCCTCCACTTAGGAAGTTCCATAATCTAAGTGGAGGGTCCGGTGGGATTCGAACCCACGACAAACTGGTTAAGAGCCAGCTACTCTACCACTGAGTTACGGACCCAAATTTTTGGTGCGCCCAGCAGGACTCGAACCTGCGACCTAATGTTTAGAAAACATTCGCTCTATCCACTGAGCTACGGGCGCAAAAGCTAGTTTAAGTATAACAGATTTAAACAGAACTTTAAAGAGTTAAATAGCGACAAATTCTGAATTTATGATAAAATAAAAATATAATGCCTTATAAAAAAATTTTTATTGTTATTGGTGTACTTTTAGTAACAGGAATTTTGGTCAAATATAGTTTTTTTAATCAGAAACCTCGCCAAACAGTCAAAGGCGCAAGCACTACTGAACCATTAGCAATAGTTTCATCAGACGAAGGTATAACTCCTCAAGGTAAATTTTACGCCCCAATCCTTGTTTACCACCATATTGCCCTTAAAAGACCTCAAAACAGTTATTATGTTTCACCAGAAATCTTTGACCAACAAATGAAATGGCTAAAAGATAATGGTTATCATATTATTTCTTTTGATCAATTTTACGCTGCGGCTTTAGGTAAAGAAAAAATTCCCAAAAAACCCATTATCATTACTTTTGATGACGGCCTCGAAGATCAATTTAAAAACGCTTTCCCTATTTTAAAAAAATATGGCTTTACTGCTACCTTTTTCATTAAAATGAATAATTTAAACAAAGGCGGTATGACTTGGGACCAACTTAAAGAATTGCAAAAAGCCGGCAATATCATTGGTTCTCATAGTGTCAACCATGACGATATGTCCAAAATGCCAGAAAACCAACTTAAATACGAATCAGAAGAAAGTAAACGTCTTTTAGAACAAAATCTTGGTACTGAAATTAAATATTTTTGTTATCCTGGCGGAGCATATTCTGCTAATACAATTTTGGCAGTCAAAAATGCCGGTTATTTGGCGGCAGTGACTACCCGACATAAAGTAGATCAAGAAATTAAAGATGGTAATTCAATCTATACTTTACCACGAGTTCATATTGACGACGAAATGCCCACCTTTATTGATTGGGTTCAAGGCAAAAATCTTTATTAAGTCGTAATATCTCTTTTTCTAAAAATGATTAGTCCTAAAATTGTAAAAATAAAAGCGAGACCCAAAAAAACAACATAAGACCAACTATCAATCTCTTTGTAGATTAAGGCTTTGTTAGGATTAAAATAATAAAAAAACGACAAATACTTTAAGTCTGCTAAATTTTCTTTTAGCGCCGATAAAATATTTAGAACATACATCACCACTAAAAGACCGCCTGTAATGAAAAAAACTTTTCCTTTATCAGAAAAAAGAGCCGACAAAAACATCGCAATACTATAAATTGCCAAGCCAAATAAAAAAGCTAAAATAGCTACCATAACAAAATTTTCAGCTTTAAAATTTATATGATAAATCGCACTAATAGGCAAAGCAGCAAAAATAGAAAAGAAAACAAAAACAATAAACATTGCCAAGCCTGCTAAATAACGACCAATAAATAACCGAGCCCTGGAGAGGGGTTGCGCCAGCAAAATTTCAATCGTACCACTTTCAATTTCACCGGCAAAACTGGCCGCCGCAAAACCAACAGTCATAAAAATAGCCAAAAGTGGCCACATAAAAGAAAACTGTTCGGTCGCTAAATACCCCTCTAAAGTAGTAAAAGATTTAATGTCAACATTGAACGCTTTTAGAAATGATTCGGGATAATTTTTCAATAATTGTTCCATACTTGCTGATTGGTCTTTAAAAGCCGGAAATAAAGCAATATACATCCAAAGAAAAGCAACACCAGCCAAACAATAAATTAAAATGATTATCCTTCGGTCTTTAATTGCTCGAGAAAAAATTGCAAACATTCTTACTCCATTTTGGGAATTTCTAATAAATCACTTTTGTTTTGATTTTTGTTTTCTAAATAATTAGTTGAAGCACCGTAAAATTCCAAAAAGATTTCTTCTAAAGAGGCATGGGTAATTTCTAATTCACGAACATTGTAACTTCCCAACTTTTGAATTAAAGGATTAATATCACCTCTGACTCCTAATTCTAATCCTCCAGGTAATTCTTTTTGAATTTCAATACTGTCAAAAACAAAATCTTGCTGGTTGAATGGACCATTAAGATAAACTTTAACCACGTGCATTCTTTTATCTTTTAACTCTTGAATGCCTTCAATGGTCATTAATTTACCATCTTTAATAATACCCACCCGGTTACATAAACGATCAACCTCCGCTAAATTATGAGAAGACATAAATATTGTCGTCCCTTGTTTTTTGAATTCCTCCAAAATCTCATAAATAGTATTTTGAAGAAGTGGATCCAAACCAACCGTTGGTTCGTCCATAATAATTAGTTCTGGCTGGAAGCTCAAGGCCAAAATAAGTCCAAGTTTTTGCTTGTTACCAGATGAGAGGGATTTAAATTTTATTTTTGGATTAAAATTAAGATCGGAAACTAATTTTTGAGAAATAGACTTCTGTCCACGGCGCAAAGACTCTAAAAATTTAATGTGATCTTCACCCGTCCACCCATCATAAAGACGAACGTCACCAGAAAGATAACCAACTTTTTCTTTAATAAAAAAGTTTTTTTGAGTTAGATCATGATCTAAAATCTTTATTGAACCTTCGGTTGGTTGAATAAAACCCAAAAGACAACGAATAGTAGTTGTCTTACCTGCTCCATTGGGTCCTAGAAATCCGAAAATTTCACCTCTACGAACTTCAAACGAAATATCATCAACCGCTTTGGTTTTACCAAAATATTTTTTTAGATTTTTAACTTCAATGGTATTCATATTTTTTATTCCCAATATATTTTACTATTTCTATAAAAAATGTGGTAATAAATGCCACCGATAAAACAGGTAACCAATGACTAAATTGCAATGGTGTTGTCTTTAATAAATTATTAAAAAATGGTACATAAATTGCAACTAAAATCAATAAAAATCCATAAATTAAACCATAAAATAAATAAGTATTGGCAAAAAAGTTTTCAGTTGTAAAAATCGATTTTTTTAAATTCTTAAACGAAAGAACATAAACTAAGCTTACTAATGCCAGTGCCGCAAAAACAATTGTCCTTGATAAAGTCAAATCATTTGTTACATTTTTATAGTACCAAAAAATCAATAAAGACAACAAGCCAATTGTTGAACTAGTAATAAAAATCAAAAATTTCATCTGACGATTAATCAAACCTTCTTTTTGGATTCCTTTAGGTCTTCGCTCCATTAAATCATTTTCTTTCGGTTCAAAGCCTAAAAGGATGTCCGGTGGACCATCACAAATAAGATTGATCCATAAAATTTGAACTACCACTAATGGTGCTGGTAAATCTAAAATAATCGCGCCAAAAATTAAAATAATCCCGGCAAATGAATTTGACAAGACATAACCAACAACCTTTTTAATGTTTGATAAAATTAATCTTCCTTCCTCACAAGCTGCCACGATAGTTTTAAAATTACTATCAAGTAAAATTAAATCACTCGCTTCTTTAGCCACGTCAGTGGCGCCACCAACAGCAATCCCAATGTCAGATTTTTTTAAAGCCGGAGCGTCATTTACCCCGTCACCAGTCATCGCCACCACTTCACCATTTTCTTGTAGAGCTTTGACAATTTTAAGTTTTTGATGCGGTAAAACTCGAGTAAAAAGAATTGTCTTTTCGACGCATAATTTGAGTTCCTCGTCTGACATTTCTTCTAGTGCTTGACCTTCAATCACATTATCAGCCTCAATTTTAAAACCAAGGCTGGCTGCCACTCTCTCGGCAGTTTTACGATAATCACCAGTGACAATTTTTATTTTAATACCCGCATTTTGAGTAGTAGCAATGACTTCTTTTACTTCTGCCCTAATCGGATCTTGCAGACCAACTAATCCTAAATATTGAAAATCTTTCTTTTCCCCCACCAAATTACCATCTTTTTTATAAGCCAAGCCTAAAATTCTCAAACCTTCATTGGCCCATAGATCGATTTTTGCCAAAATGTCTTTTTTCTTTTTTTCATTTAAATTGCAAAAAGAAATTATTTTTTCTGGCGCTCCCATTAACAAAGCAACATTTTCTCCATCAATACGGTTGATACTCATTGAATATTTTTTTTCACTGTCAAATGGTTCTTCATCAATCTTTTCATATTGATCATAAATTTCCTGAGGACTTTGTTTATCAACTTTTTCAGCATAATTCCAAAGAGCAATTTCCAAACTTGATTTTTGTTCGTTATTTAGTACTAACACTTGCAAACTTCTTTCTTTATCAGCCACGTCAAATTTTACCACTTTCATATTTCCTTCGGTCAAAGTCCCAGTTTTGTCGGTACAAATAACCGAAGTTGAACCCAAAGCCTCAATCGATAAAAGCTTTCGTACCAAACCATTTCTTTTTAAAATTTTTCTCATTCCCAAGGCTAAAATTACCGTTAAGGCAATTGGCAAAGCCTCTGGTAGAGCGGTGATTGATAGAATAATCGAAAGTTTAAGCATTTCCCAGATATTTTCGCCATGCCAAATACCAAGAATAAAAATTAAAATACAAATTGTAAGAATAATCCAAGCTAAATTTTTTATAAAAGCATTGATTCGAATTTGCAAAGGGGTTTCTTTTTCAGTAATTTCTTCTAGACTTTGGCCAATTTTACCCATTTCTGTCGCTCGACCTATTTTTTCAACTTTCATCACACCTTTACCTGAAACAATGATTGTCCCCATAAATAAATTTGGACTACCAATTTCAAATTTGGGGATTGCCTCTTCTTCGCCGGTTAAAATTGCCTCATTGACCAAGATCTTGCTTGCTTCAATTAAGCTACCATCGGCCGGAACTTTATCTCCAGAACTCAAAACTACATAGTCACCAGGTACTAATTCTTTGGCATCTATTTCAATTCTTTTGCCATCGCGAATAACAACCGTTTTGGGTTTAATTAATCTTCTTAAAGCTTCTAAAGTTTTATGGGCACTGTATTCTTGATAAAAACCCATCAGGACATTGACCACCAGTACGGCTAAAGTCAAACTGCCATCAATTTTTTCTCCCATCAAAAAAGATATTCCCCCCACAGCAAGTAAAATATAAATGATCGGCGATTTAAATTGAGCCCAAAGAATTGTAGTCCAAGAAATTTCTTTCTTTACTAAAAGAACATTTTCACCAAATTGAAGGCGTAGTCCTAAAACTTGATTTTCATTTAGACCAACTATCTTAGACATTTTTACTCTTTGATAGTATAACTAATAATTATATAGAACATTTCACCCTCCTTTGACTAAATTTTATTGGGGTGGCTGATGGGATTCGAACCCACGATCTCTTGGGCCACATCCAAGTGCTTTAAGCCGCTAAGCTACAGCCACCATCTGATATTATTTTAACAGAACTATTGTTTTTTCTCAAGAAAATCTAGAGCTTATTTTCTCGATAAAAAGCATAATTTTCTGTCGCCCGAACTACTTTTTTCATTACTTTCAATGCCTCAACGGGGTACTTCCCAACCGTAGTTTCATTAGAAAGCATTACAGCGTCGGCGCCATCAAAAATTGCATTAGCAATATCCGTTACTTCGGCTCTGGTTGGGAAAGTCGCATTAATCATTGAAGAAAGCATATGGGTTGCTGTGACGACTGGTTTCCCGGCAAAATTTGCAAATTTAATAATTTGCTTTTGAATAATTGGTAATTTTTCAATGGGCATTTCCACCCCTAAATCACCTCTTGCCACCATTACCCCATCAGCTGCTTGAATAATTGCCATAATATTTTTAAAAGCAATCGCCCGTTCAATTTTACACATTACTTTAATATCTTTTTGCCCAATAATTTTTTTGACTTTCTGAACGTCTTTTTCATCTTGAACAAAAGAGATCGCCACCCAATCAGGATTTTTAGTTAAAATAAACTTTAAATCTTTAATATCTTTATTTGTGATCGAGGCCGTTGTTGTTTGAGTCAAAGGAAGGTTAACTCCCTTTTTTGGATAAATGTCTCCGCCACGGATCACTTTACAATATATTCGATGGTTAACAGCTTTTGTAACCACAAGTTCAATCGAACCATCATCAATTAAAATGATATCTTGAGGCTTAACATCACCATGAAGATAAGGATCTACAATCACAATTTCATTAGGCTTAATATTTTTACAAACATTAGTGACTAAAATAATATTTTGGCCATCTTTAATTTTTAAAGGATAATTTTTAAAATCCGCGATTCTAATTTTGGGACCCTGTAAATCGCAAAGTATTTTAACATCTTTTTTAAGTTTTTTTGCCCAAAATTTCACCAAATTAATTCTTTTACCCTGAATTTCATGACCATCATGTGAAAAATTAAATCGGGCAATGTTCATTCCAGCTGAAACTAAATCTTTAATCTTTTCTTCAGACTCGGAATTGGGTCCAATGGTACAAATTATTTTGACTTGCAAGTTACCTCACTCTAGCATTTTAAATATTAACAACTAAAAAATCAGCTTTTTGCTGAAATTATCAACTTAGTATTTTGGCGCCCTCGAGAGGATTCGAACCCCTAACGCTAGATCCGAAGTCTAGCGTGATATCCATTTCACCACGAGGGCAATTTATAAATTTATGATTAATTTTTGCCAAGCCATGACTTTCCAAAAAAGTTCACTACCTCTTACTTCAATTCTGCAACATCCTTTATAATCTTTATTTCTTTTTATTAAATGGGGTGTAGGCTTATAAACGGTTGAAGCAAAATTATCTAAAGATAACCCAGTTATTTCCGCCCAAAATTTTTCACAATTTTCGTTTTTATAAAACTCGTGTATATAAATACGAATAATTATCTGATCGTTACGAATTTGGCAAATTTCTCTTAGCCAACGCATCATAAGGCTAATCATTTCAGGATCAGAATTAATAAATTCAAATCTTCTATTTTTCTTACTACCTTCTGCCCAATAAAGACTCATTCCTATTAAAAATAATGATTTTTTAGCTAATTTTGCAAATTCTTTTTGAGCCTCTTGAGAGATGTTTTTAATTCTTATTTTAGATTTTATTTTATTCGCCCAAGCACCCTTTATCCTTGCTTTAGCCAAACCATTTTTTACTCGACTTAATATCCTTTGCTTTTGAGAGTAAGATAATTCGACATTTTTGACCCAACTTGAAAGCGTACTTTTTGAAAGATTCGGAACTATTTTCTTTATTTCGTTATAACTATAACCCTGTTTACGCAATTCTATAGCTTTAATTTTATCTTGCAATCTCATATTTTTCCTATCGTCAGTTTACTTACATTATGCTCTATAGTTCGTAAATTGTAAATATGCATCTTTCCATAATCTTGGAGCGGGTAAGGGGAATCGGACCCCTCTAGCTTGGTTGGAAACCAAGTGCATTGCCTCTATGCTATACCCGCAAATTTAAATCTTTTTAATGTTCTCTGAAGCATTTTATATAGGTTCTTTCTGCCATAACCACTTTTTAAATATTTTTCTCTGGATTCGGCATCATTTTTATTTAAAAAACCTTCATAAAAAATTAATTTCAAAGGTAAACGATTTTTTGTAGCAGTCACCTGACCAGAGAGATGACGTTTAATTCTTTTTTCTAGATCACTAGTAAAACCAATATACAAACCGTGATCTTTTTCACTAATTAAAATATAGGTATAATACATTTTTTATGACCATAACGGTCGCGTCAGACGCGACTCACCGGTCAAACGCTATAACCATCTGACCTGGATTAAAAGTATATCTGACCTGGATTAAAACCGCGTTTGACGCGGTGGTCGGGGAGACAGGATTCGAACCTGCGACCTCATCGTCCCAAACGACGCGCGCTACCAACTGCGCCACTCCCCGAGACTCTCTAAGTATACATTATACCTGTCGCTTAAGCAAAAATCAAGGTATATTAAAGAGAAATACTCCAGGTGTAATTTGTTCGAACGAATATTTTTTAAGCCACAAGTAAGCATCGGTTTGAAGATAAGTCACTGAAATTACCACCGGACCCTTTACATTCTTCATATCAGGAGTTAATGGTTCAAAGTTAATACCATAATAATTTAAAGCCACATCACCATCCCAAGGATAAACAATATATACTTTTTTAATGTTATGATCATCAAGATATTTTTTAATTCGATAAATATCCTGTCCCCAATCCAAATTAGAATCAGCTAGAATTTTATATCCATTTTTAGAACCAAAGGCAAATTCATTGAAATAAGCCAGATAATTCGGAAAGGAAATTATAGCCGAACCTAGATACCAAACAATCAGCAAACAAAAGGCAATTGTTGCTAACTTAATTTTTCTAAAATCAATTAAATTAATCGATTTAGCAATAAAAACAAAGAGAAACGGAAAAATCGGCAAAATATGACGAATGCCTAAATCGGCTTTTGAAATCATTGC